>JAISDV010000084.1 GCA_031264545.1 Oscillospiraceae bacterium
TAGCGCGGATTAGAAACGTGCTGAACTTCAGGAAACGCCCGAGGATCATGCTCATTTCCGCTGTCGCGCTTGCAACTGTTCTGGCGCTTGGATTTGCGGTGAGCAAAGCAGGCGGGACGCGCGATTCAGCGGCGGAGCACGGTCGTCTCGAGGAATTTATCAGCGGCGCGTATACGCCGGAAGCCGGACCCGCGTTGCTTGACTCCGCCAGTTTTCATCGCGTTTATCCGCGTGAGAACGGTTGGGCATTCGCGTGGAATCACGCGGATGAGCCGGAACTCGCGGCGATCAGCTGGCGTCAGTATCTCCCGACAGTCCATTTTGAGGACGCCGAATCGCTTGCGGATTATGCTGCGGAGGGCGACGGTATTTTCGGTTTCGCGTCAATCCTCGGGCAGTACGATGACGGTTTTTTTGCTGACAATACGCTTGTTTTGATTTATGTGACCGACTACAGCGGCTCGATCACGCACGATATTGGCAGTATCAGCGTCGATTCAGACGGCACAATGGAAATCGGTATCAGACGTTTCGTACCGGAGGCTTTTACGGACGATCGGCTCGACCGGCTTATTGTGATCGCATGCGCAAAAGAGGCTACGCAGTCAGTCAAGCGCTATGAGGCATATATAGAGCATACGCCGGACGTACAAGCAACTGTATGAGAAAAGCGCAGGAATATATCGGGCAAAGGAAAATTCCTTTGTCCGATATATTCCTGCGGCGGTTTCGCCGCAGACGCCGTTTTTACGCTTATTTTTACCGTTCGCGTACGATCTTAACGCCCCGGGGCGTATCCTCCAATATGATTCCCCGCGCCCTCAGCTCGTCGCGGATACGGTCGGCCTCTGCGAAATTTTTTGCCTTTCTCGCCGCCTGGCGCGCCTGAACACGCGCTTCGATCTCGGCGTCGATACCCTCGTCCGCCTTTTTCAGCGGCAGGCCAAGCACGTCGGAAAGCTCGTCAAAAACAGCAGCGCAGGCCGCGGCAAGCGCCTTCGTCGGGTCCGCCGCGGGACTGACGGCGGCGTTGATCTCGCGCACCAGCTCAAAAACGACGGAAACGGCGTCCGCTGTGTTGAGGTCGTCGTCCATCACCTCGCAAAAGCGCGTACGATATTTTGAGAGCGACCCGGCAAACGCCCTTTCAGCCGCTGTCATTGCGCCGTCCGCGCCGTTTTGCGCAAAGAAATCGAGGTTTGCCCGCGCGGTCGAAAGCCGTTCAAGCGCGTTTTTCGCCTGGATCAGAATCTCGCTTGAGTAATTGAGCGGGCTGCGGTAATGGCTCATGAGTATGAACATGCGGATCGCATCGTAGCCATAGGCTTCCGCGGCCTCGCGAACGGTGAAGAAATTGTTCAGCGATTTGCTCATCTTCCTGCTGTCCACGCTGATAAAGCCGTTGTGCATCCAGTAGTTGACGAATTTGCACCCGTTCGCCGCCTCGGACTGGGCGATTTCGTTCTCGTGATGCGGAAAAATCAGGTCCTGACCGCCGCAGTGAATATCGATCGTTTTGCCGAGATAGCGGCTGCTCATCACGCTGCACTCGATATGCCAGCCGGGCCGTCCCTTGCCCCAGGGCGAATCCCACGCGGGCTCCCCGGGCTTCGCGGCCTTCCAAAGCGCAAAATCCATCGGGCTTTCCTTGATATCCGCAACATTGACGCGCGCGCCGGCCTGAAGCTCGTCTAGCGGCTGATGGCTCAGCTTGCCGTAATCCTGAAAGCGCAGCGCGCGGTAATAGACGTCCCCTTCGGCCTCGTAGGCGCAGCCCTTTTCGATCAGGTCCCCGACCATCTCGACGATCTGCCCGATGTTCTCCGTCGCCCTCGGATGGATCGTCGCCGCGCGGACGCCCAGCCCGCGGCAGTCCGTAAAGTATTCGCCGATATACTTTTCCGAGACGGCCTTGGCGCTGCTGCCTTCCTCGTTCGCACGCTTGATGATCCTGTCGTCCACGTCCGTAAAGTTCTGGACGAAGGTGACCGCGTACCCGAGATATTCGAGATACCTGCGCAGTACGTCGAACACGATGATCGGCCTTGCGTTGCCGACATGGATCAGGTTGTAAACCGTCGGGCCGCAGGCGTACATACGCACCTTTCCCGCCTCGATCGGAACAAATTCTTCCTTTCGCATACTCAGTGAATTGAATATTTTCATTCGTAGCCTCCAAAAAACGCGATTCAGAACCTGTATACACAAGCGGGGAACGCTGTGTATACAGGTTCTTAAAGCTTGACGCCGTTTGCCTTCTTTTCAAGAAGGGCGTTTATCTGCTCTTGCAGGGCAATGAGCGCGCTTGCGACCGGATCCGTCACGCTGATCTGGTCGACGTTGTGGACGTAATTCGTTTTCTGTCCGTCGACGCGGACGATCCGCGCAGGCACGCCCACGGCGGTGCTGTTCGGCGGAATTTCCTCGAGCACCACGGCGTTCGAGGCGATACGCGAATTGTCGCCGACCCTGAACGGGCCGAGCACCTTCGCGCCCGAGCCGATCAGCACATTGCTGCCGATGGTCGGGTGGCGCTTGCCGGTGTCCTTGCCCGTTCCGCCCAGGGTAACGCCCTGATAGATCAGCACGTCGTCGCCGATTTCCGCCGTCTCCCCGATGACAACACCCATGCCGTGGTCAATCACAAAGCGTTTTCCGATCGTCGCGCCGGGATGGATTTCGATGCCGGTTTTCTTCCGCGACCGCTGGGAAATCCACCGGGCGATAAATTTCATATCGTGCCTGTAAAAATAGTTTGCCCGCCTGTGCGCAAGCGCAGCCCGAATTCCGGGATACAACAAAAGCACCTCCAGAGACGTGCGCGCGGCAGGGTCCCGCGCTTTGTAAGCGCCTATGAGTTCCCGCAGCTCATGAAACATATTGACCTCCATTCCTCCGGGCGGGGCAGGCTCCGGCTCCGAATTTCCAAAGCCTCCGATGTTTCCCCGCTCTCCCGGCCGCATGGCAAGCGGCCCGCTTGAAAATACTAATCGAGAGCAAAGCGCCGCCTTCCATAAAAAACCAAAGCGCCTCTCACGGATAAACTCTCCGTGAGAGGCGAAAAATTCCGCGGTTCCACTCTCATTTATCGCTCGCCGGCAGTCACCGGCCTTCGCCTTAACGCGGCGCGGCGGGGAAGCATTTCCTCCTCCCTCGGCTCCGGGGCGCACTTCAAACACCTCTGCGATATTGCCGCTCTCAGCCCTGCCGGCAACTCTCTGTCGCGCGAATGTGCTCTACTCTTCCCTTTCACAGCCCTGCCATATCTGTATCATTATATTAGCATGAAGGCAAAACGGTGTCAATCCCCTGTGTTGAGCACGCGCCTGTTCGCGATAAAGTAATCGATGCCGGAGTAAACCGTGACAAGGACAATGCCGGCGGAGCAGAGCGCGTCCACAGTCGGCCAGGGCAGCGGGACGCAGGCCTGTATTTTTTCGGGCAGGAGCATCACGCAGGATAAAACGATCGACAGCGCCGTTTTGATCTTACCCGAGGTCCCGGCGGCAATGACGATGTTGTCCTCCATCGCGGCGAGCCGCAGCCCCGTAACCGCAAATTCCCGCGCAATCACGACCATACAGGCCCAGGAGGGCATCTGCCCGCGCTCGACGAAAATCAGCAGCGCGGCGGCCACCAGCAGCTTATCGGCCAGCGGGTCGGCAAATTTCCCGAAGGTCGAAACCTGATTGTAACGTCTCGCAATATAGCCGTCAAGGCTGTCGGTCAGCGAAGCGAGCACAAAGATCGCAAGCGCCGCGTATTCATGTCCCGGAAACGCTGTCAGCGCAGCCGCGATAAAAAAGGGAATCAGCGCGATCCGCGCCATGGTGATCTTACTTGCGGTGGTCATCCCAATCCAATCCTTTCCTATTGCACTTGCTCGCCGTACCACTCGCCGCCGTCCGTCTTTTTGATCTTGACCTCGGCGAAGCGCCCGGCGGGACAGTCGCCTGAGAAAAACACAATCCCGTCGATATCAGGCGAGTCGGCAAAGCTCCGGCCGAACTGCAGCCCCGTTTCCTCGCTATAACCCTCGCAGAGCACGCGGACACTTTTCCCGACAAAGCCGCGGCTCCATTCGTCCATGACCGCCGCCTGAATATCCATCACGATCTCCCGGCGGCGCGCGGCCTCGTCCGCGTCGCAGCGGTCGGGCATGGCGGCTGCGGGCGTCCCCTCCTCAGGAGAGAATTCAAACACCCCCGCCCGTTCGATCCTTGCCTCGCGCAGGTAATCGCAGAGCTCCGCGAATTCCGCTTCGCCCTCGCCCGGCAGGCCGACGATCAGGCTCGTCCGGATTACGACGCCGGGAATACGCGCCCGCAGCTTTGCCAGTAGCGCGCGTATCTCCGCGCCCGTTCCGCGCCTGTTCATCCTTTTGAGGATGGCGTCGTTGATGTGCTGTATCGGAATATCGAGATATTTGAGTATCTTTTTTTCAGACGCGACCGTCTCAATCAGCGCGTCGTCAAACGCGTCGGGATAGAGGTAGTGCAGCCTGATCCACGCGACGCCCCTGACGGCGCAGAGCTTCTTCAGCAGCTCCGCGAGCGAACGCTTTCCGTAAAGATCCGTTCCATAGCGCGTAAGGTCCTGCGCGATGACGATCAGCTCCTTCACCCCGGTCCGCGCGAGCGCCCCGGCTTCCTCAACGATGTCCTCCATCCGCCGGCTGCGGTATCTGCCCCGGACGGCGGGTATCACACAGAAGGCGCAGCGGTTGCTGCAGCCCTCGGCGATGCGCAGATAGGCCCAGCCCGGCCCGGTCGAAACAACGCGCCCCGTCTCCTCGAGCGCCGCGTCGATCTCCCCATAATATTGCACAGACTTCCCCTTCAGGGAGGCGCGCACGGCCTCGACGACCTCGCCGTAGCTGCCCGTGCCGAGCGCCGCGTCGATTTCCGGCAGCTCTTTCAGGATCTCGTCCCTATAGCGCTGGACAAGGCAGCCGGCGGCAATCAGGCTCCTGATCTTCCCCGCCTTTTTCAATTCTCCCATCTCGATGATCGTGTCGATGGCCTCACGCTTGGCCGCTTCGATAAAGCCGCAGGTGTTGACAATCACCGCGTCGGCCTGCGCCGGTTCGGATACGAGCTCCAGGCCCGCCTCGCCAAGCAGGTAAAGCATCTGCTCGCTGTTAACGAGGTTTTTCGGACAGCCCAGAGAGATCAGTGCCACCTTGGTTCTTGACATGCTTTCCTCCGATGACGGCGGCGCGGTCAAAAAGTCCGCCCGTACCTAGTTTTCTTCACGGTATCTTCTGACCGCGGCGTTGATCTCATCCCAGGAAAAGCCCCGCCGGGACAGCGCGTCCGCGGCTTTTTTCAATCCGGCGCGGTCGGGCATTTCGCCGCCCAGCCTGCGGCGGAGCAGCTCATAGACCCGCTCTTCCGTTCCGTCCAACGCGGCGAGCGCCTCGTCCCACAGCGCCCTGGGCACGCCCCGCCTGTAGAGCTCGCCTTTGATCCGCCGGGCGCCGAAGCACTTGCCCGCGTAGTGCCGCACGATCATCCCGGCGTACTGCGCGTCGTCGAGATAATGCAGGCGCTCCAGCCAGCCGACGCATTCCTCCGCGTTTTCCGGCGTCTCGCCCTTTTCCGTCAGCTTGTTGAAAAGTTCCTTTTTCGAGAGCGGCCGCGCCCCGATCAGGCGAAGCGCCCGCTCCTTGCACGCGGAAAGCGCCGCCGCCGAACGCAGGCCGGCATACGCCTCGGGCGAGAGCGCCCGCCCCTTATAAAGCGAGAGCGCGGCAACGGTATCGAGGCTCAGCCGCAGCTCCGCCCCGTCCGAAAAGCCGGCCAGAAAGCGCTTCGGCGCAAGCTCGCGCAGCTCCGTTACACGGATTTGCTCAGCGCTTTCTCCCCCTGCCTTATCCGTCATCCGTCAAAATCGTCGGCCGAAATGTCGATCCCGCGCCCGGCCGCCTTCGCCGCGGCGCGCACCTGCGGGCTTACGAGCTTTGCGGCATTCTCGCGGATCTTCGCCTCCAGCGCGCCGCAGACCTCGGGATTGGCCCCAAGGTATTCCCGCACGGCGTCGCGGCCCTGAAGCCGCGTCTCGCCGACGGTGAACCACGCGCCGGCCTTATCGATCAGCTCGAGCTTGATGCCCATGTCGATGATCTCGCCGAGCTTCGAGATGCCCTCGCCGTAAATAATATCGAACTCCGCCTCCTTGAAGGGCGGCGCGACCTTGTTCTTGATGACCTTGGCCCTCGTGCGGTTGCCGTAAGCCTCCGAGCCGCTTTTGAGCTGCTCAACGCGGCGCACATCGATCCGCACACTGGAAAAGTATTTCAGCGCGCGGCCGCCCGGCGTAGTCTCGGGATTGCCGTACATCACGCCGATCTTCTCGCGGAGCTGGTTGATAAAAACGACGATGGTGCGCGTTTTGGAAATCGTTCCGGCCAGCTTGCGCAGCGCCTGGGACATCAGCCTTGCGACGACGCCGACACTCGAATCGCCCATTTCACCCTCGAGCTCGCTGCGCGGCAGCAGCGCCGCAACGCTGTCGACCACCACGACGTCCAGCGCGCCGGAGCGCACAAGCGCCTCGGTGATTTCGAGCGCCTGCTCGCCCGTATCCGGCTGGGAAATGAGCAGGCTGTCAATATCCACGCCCAAGGCACGCGCGTAAGCCGGCTCGAGCGCGTGCTCGACGTCGATGAACGCGACCTCCCCGCCCTGCTTCTGCGCGCTCGCGAGTATATGCAGGGCCAGCGTGGTTTTGCCCGAGGATTCGGGGCCGAATATTTCGACGATACGCCCCCTTGGAACGCCGCCGATGCCCAGCGCGAGATCGAGCGAGAGCGAGCCCGTCGAAATCGCTTCGACGTTCACGGGAATATCGTCGCCCAGACGCATGATCGCGCCCTTGCCGTAGTTTTTTTCGATCTGCGCCAAAGCGGTTTCCAGCGCCTTTTTCTTATCGTCCGCCTGACCGACCTGGGTAATTGGGATTTTTTTCTTTTCAGCCATACTGTCAACACCTCATCAATTTGATTCACTGTGAAGAGCGCAGGGCGCGGCGGCGTCCGCTCAGATATTGCCGAAGCAGACCCGATCGATGCCCTGCGTATCTTTAACAACGCCGACGCTGTTCAGCCCGGAAGCCCGCATCAGCGCCGTGACCGCCCCGGCCTGGCCGATGCCGACCTCAAAAATCATCAGGCCGCCCACACGGACGACGTTGTGCCACTTTTTCAGGATCGCCCTGTAGAAGTCAAGCCCATCCTCGCCGCCGTCCAGCGCCGAAACCGGCTCGTAGTCCTTGACGGACGGGTCAAGCCCTTTAATGTCCGCGCTGGGAATATAGGGCGGGTTACAGCTCAGCAGGTCGAAGCTTCCGAGCGCCATGGGCGGGTCTGCGAGCGCGTCCAGCTCAATACAGGTGACCCTCGGGTTGAGTCTGTTATGCATCACGTTCTGCCTGGCCACGTTCAGCGCCGCGCGGCTGACGTCCGCCAAGACGACGCGCGTCGCGGGCAGCTCATGCGCAATCGCGCAGCCGACGCAGCCGCTGCCGGTGCAGAGGTCGATCACGCGGGCATCCATTTTCCTGCCCCGGAGAGCGGTGATTACAGTCTCCGCCAGAAGCTCCGTGTCGTTCCGCGGAATGAGCACGTCCCTTGTAACGGTCAGGGGGAGCCCGTAAAATTCCCAGCTGCCCGTGATATAAGCGACCGGCTCGCCTGCCAGCCGTTTTTCAACCATTGCGGAAACCTGCTGCGCCACAGCGTCGGAGGTGTAGAGCCCCAGGTCCCGCAAAAGCGTGTCCATCCGTTTTCCGGCCGCCGCCGATATGATCAGTCTCGCCTCGAGACTCGCCGCCTCCGTGCCGGCCTCCCTGAGCTTTCTTCTTGCGTCTATATAAATCTCATTGTATGTTCTCGGCATGATAATGTCAAAGTCCTTTCAGCGGTACGCGGCGCCCGTCACCACGCGTCCCTGCCCTTTTCCTCGGGGATGACCGGCTTAAGCGCCTCGATGGCGCATTCGATCATGCCGTCGTCCGGCTCGGCCGTCGTCAGCCGCTGGAGCGCCTTGCCCGGCGCGGAGAGTCCCCGGGACAGCCAGTTGTCGTGTTTGCCGGCCCAGTGGATGATCTCGTAGGAAATGCCCATGACGACGGGCAGGAGCAGTATCCGCACAGCCATGCGGAACCAGACGTTTTGCCAGCTCAGGAAGGAAAAAACGAAAATGCTGATCAGCATCACGATGAAAAGAAAGCTCGTCCCGCACCTCGGATGGAAGCGCGGCTGCACGCGAACATTCTCAACCGTGAGCGGAAGCCCTTTTTCATAGCAGAAAATGGTCTTATGCTCCGCGCCGTGGTAGCCGAAAACCTTCTTCAGTTCGGCCGACCGCGTACAGAGAGACATGTACAGCAGGAAAATGACGATCCGCAGCGCGCCCTCGGTCAGATTGCGCAGAACGGAGGACTCGGTCAGATTTGTCATAAAGCCCGCGAGCAGGGTCGGCAGCAGGATGAACAGGCCGACGGAAAGGCAGACGCCGAGGAAAACGGCGAGGCCGATCAGGAGCTTTTCGGCCTTTTCCGTACCGAATTTCTTTTCGATCCACCGGTCGAGCTTGCCTGGCTCCTCCTGCTGGTCCTCCGGCAGCATCGAAGCCGAATAGGTCAGCGCCTTGACGCCGTGAACCATCGACTCAATGAAAACCACGATGCCGCGGAGGAAGGGCCAGCCCAGAAGCTTATAGCGCTCCCGGATGGTGTGCGGCTCGTCCACCTTCGTCACAAGGCCGTCCGCAGTCCGAAGGACGACCGCTTCCCTGGTCGGGCCTCTCATCAGAATGCCTTCGATCAGCGCCTGGCCGCCGATGCTGGTGCGGAAGCTCTCCGGGGCTTCATTTTTCTTATCCATAGCCTGTTTCCTTTCGGGTTTATCTGTGCGCGGAAAGCCGCGCATATCACCGGCCGACGGGCAGCCTGACCGTCACGCAGACGCCCCCGTCCTCGGCGTTGGCGATGATGAGGTCGCCTCCGTGCCGCGTGACGATTTCGTCGCAGACGGCAAGTCCGATGCCGCTCCCGCGCTCCTTCGAGCTTCCCTTATAGAACTTCTTCTTGACGAACGGCAGCTCCTGCGGCGGTATTCCGGGGCCGTGATCCCTGATCCTGACGACGACATAGTCGCCCTGCCGGTCGATCGAAACCGTAATGGCCTTTCCGTCCTTGCCGTATTTCGCGGCGTTGTCGAGAATATTGAGAAACACCTGACGTATCCGCCCCGGATCGCCGGGGATGGCGGGAATCGCCTGGCCGCCGGACTGGTACTCCAGCGCCATATCCTTCTGGCGGAGCAGCTCGCCGTAGGCAAAGATTGAATCCTCGAGCTCGGCTTCGACGTCTATCTGCGCGATGTTCAGGTTGAAGCGCCCGTCCTGGATCCGTGTGAATTCCAGCAGCTCCTCGACCATTTTGGTCAGCCGGGCCGTCTCCTTGGAGATGATCGCGACGCCGCGCTGTGAATCCCCTTTGATCTCCGGGTCGTACATCAGCGTCTCGCTCCAGCCGGTGATCGCCGTCAGCGGCGTGCGCAGCTCATGCGAAACCGAGGAGATAAACTCCGTCTGCATCTTTTCAGACCGGCTGATCTTCGTGGACATCTCGTTGATGGCGTCGGTGAGGTCGCCGATCTCGTCGTCATATTTCTTCTCTGTCTGTATGCCGTAGCCGCCCTCGGCTATTCGCCGGGCAAGCCCCGTCAGCTCGTCTATCGGCTCGATGATCGTCCGGATAAAATACATGTTCGAGAAGAAAACGATCAAAATGACCAGAAAGCCGAGTCCGCAGGCGGCGAGCGTTCCCTGAACGATCTTCCTGTCGATCAGCTTCGTGCTGCTCACATAGCGCATCACGCCGACGATTGAGCCGTCGGCATATTTCATCGGCGCCGAAACAGACATCAGCCGCTCGCCGGTATCGCGGTTCACGCCCCGCCAGTAGCCGATTTTCCCCTTCTCAAGCGCGGAAGCAATGTCCGAGGTTTCCGGAGACAGGCCGGCGGAAATCCCGTAACTCGAAATCTCGACGCGCCCCTTAGTGCTGACGAACTGCAGCTCGATAAAATCCTTGTCCTCGAAGGATTCGGTATAGCGGTAGGCGCTCTGGTAATATTCGCGATAGCTTTTCGAGACATAGGTCGTAAAGAACTCGACGGCGGTCTGAGCCTTGTTTTCAAGCCCTGTGCGCGCCGTGGCGTAATAATAGTTGTAGATGGCAAGGGAAAACGCGATAATGGCAACGGCAACGAGGAGCAGGGCAACCGCGATGCCGTTTACCATCCATCTGCCCTTGATGCCTTTGAAGTTCATCCCGCGTTTCACCCTCCCCGCCAATAAGCGATAATAGCCGAATCAGAAGCCCCACTTGTAGCCGTAGCCCCAGACCGTGGTGATAAAGGCGGGGATGGTCGGGTCGTCCTCGATCTTGATGCGCAGCCGCCTGATGTTGACGTCAACAATCTTCAGCTCGCCGAAATAATCCCTGCCCCAGACCGCGTTCAGAATATCCTCCCGGGAGAGGGCTTTCCCCGGGTTGTCGATAAAAAGCTTCGTAATCGCATACTCGATCTGCGTCAGCCTGATCCGCACGCCGTTTTTTTCGAGGGTGCGGTTCCGGGTGTTGAGGCGGAAGGGTCCGCTCGTCAGCTCGCCGTTTGCCGGGCTGCCCTCAGCGTCGCCGCCGGTCCTGCGGTAAAGCGCGTCGATTCGCGCCGTCAGCTCCGCGGGTGAAAAGGGCTTCGTCACATAGTCGTCCGCCCCCGTCATCAGGCCCGTAACCTTGTCCATTTCCTGGCTCTTGGCGGTCAGCATGATGATGCCGATCTTTGAGTCGGAAGCGCGGATACGCCTGCACACCTCGAAGCCGTCGATGTCGGGCAGCATCACATCGAGCAGGGCGACCCGAATATCGGGGTTTTTTTTCAGTGCCTCCAGCGCCTGCTCGCCCGTTTCGGCCTCGATCGGCTCATAGCCCGAACGCTTAAGGTTTATGACGACGAAGCTGCGTATGCTGGACTCATCTTCCAAAACCAAAACTTTCTTCATAGCTGGCCGTTCCTTTCTCAGAACCTGTATTCACAGCGCGGAATGCCGGACAGCCGCGCCATTTTTTTGCCGGGCAAGGCAAATTGCTGCGGGAATACAAGGATCGGGACTCTGCCGAAAAGCGCAGGCTCAAAGCGTTCCGGTATTGAACTCGGAGGATATGAGATGAAAACGATCGGCAACGGCCTGCTTTTCCGTCTCCCCGGCCGCCGCCGCGAGCCGCGCGGCGTAGACGACCGTGCCGCTGCTCAGGAGCGCGAAGCGGCCGTCCAGCACAGCCCTTTCCGTCCGGTTCTCGTCGGTAAAAGTGTAAATAGTCAAGCGGTCCTTCATTTCGCCCGTTTCCGGGTCGTCCATGGAGAAAACGATCGCGCGCGCGCCCGCGTCGGCGCTCTCCCGCCTGATCGCAAGGCCTTCCTTCCAGTCGTCCGGGATTTCAAAAAACCAGCCGTCGGCATAGTCGTGATAGGTGCTTGCGCATAAAACCCGTTCGCCGTTTCCGGCATAGCTGTACCAGTCAAAGACATAGTATTCCGAGCCGCCCGGGCTTATCGCCCGCTCCGCGAAGGGCACGTCCAGCGTCCCGTCGCCGTCGATGTCCGTGCTGTAGACCGCGTAATGCCTTTGCGCGGCGCTGTCTCCGGAAAGGCTGCTGAGCGTGATATTTTTAAGCTCTCCGCCCGAATATACGATAAGGTCCGTCAGGAGATGGCTGCTGTCCTCTGAAGAATACTGCCCCTCGACGACAACGGCGGGGAGCTTGCCGCTTATCGGGGCGATACGGAAGCGCTCCGCGGTTTTCAGCGAGGCCGAAAGCTTTGCCGAACGTCGCGCCACGTCGCCAAGCTTATTTATCGTATACATATCGACCTTGCCGCCGCTGGCGTCCAGATTCAGCGCAAGGATGTCGGAGACGCCGTTCGCGTCCAGGTCGCCGATCAGGAAATCCGCGCAGCTCGCCGTCAGCAGCACGGCCGGCTTCCAGCCGCTGATCGCATAGGCCTTGAGCAGACGCATCTCCGCGTTGACCTCCCAGGAGACGAGAATCTCAAAAACGCCGTCCCCATTCAGGTCCTGGTATTCGACCCGGCCGATGGCGGTTCCGTTGCCCACGATCCGCGCCGCCGCCGTATAGGCGTCTCCCGACTTGCGGTAAACGCAGATCTCCGGCTGAAGCGCGCCATTGCGCAGAAAGGCCAGCGCCTCGTTCACCCCGTCCCCGTCGAGGTCCGTCAGCTGGATACTCTGGCGGAGCGAGCCCGCGGTAGGCGCGGAATACTCGCTCCCGCTCCTGATCTCGTCGTCGATCAGCGTCTGAAGCTGGAGGTATTCCTTCGGGGCCTGCGGCAGGCTGTAAAGCGCGCTCATCTCCGCAGCGGAACAGCCGGACAGCACAAAAAGTGCGGCAAACAAGGCAGCCAAAAGGCCCCGTTTTCTCTCCAAAACGCCGCACCTCCCTCATTCGAGACAAAAAAAGCGTATACAAACTGATATATTATAACATAGCGGATAAAAAAATGGTAGTGCCAAATCACAATATCCTGTGATACAATATACCAAACCGGCCCGGCGTACCGAAAGGCCGGCGGCCGCGGGAGGTGGCGTATGCGTCTGTATTATTCCGATATCCGCGGGCTGGACGAGCGGGACGCGCTCTATCCGCCCCTGACCCGCAGCCGCGGCTCCGCCTTTGGCGTTTCCCTGCTCGCCGCCGCCTACGAAGACTATGCCGGCGCGCCGCTGCCGAGGATCGTCAAGCTCATCACGGGAAAGCCGCTCTCGCCGGACAGGCCGGAATTTCATTACTCGATCAGCCACAGCAAAACCCACGTCCTCGTCGCCCTGTCCGGGCAGCCCGTCGGCGCGGATACGGAAACGCGCAGGCGTATAAAGCAGTCCGTCATCGAACGGCTCACAACGCCCGCGGAGCTCGCCGGGCTGAGCTTCTTCGACATCTGGGTCCTGCGCGAGAGCTTTTTCAAGCTCACCGGCCGGGGCAGCCTGCGCGAGCTGCGTTTTTACAGGCGCGGCGGGAAAATCGTCGCGCCGGAGGCGGACGTCCGCTGCCGGCTTTATTCCGATATTGCGGGCAGCTCGACCGCTGTCGCCGCCTATGACGGCGCGTTCCCCGATGGGATCAGGCAGCTCCCCGCCGAGACCCTGCTCAAAAGTGACGCCGTCAAGCGCCTGAAAAAGGAAGGGCTTCTATGAATCTGAGGGACTGCCGTAAAACAAAATGCCGTGAGCAAATTGTACGGCAAAACGGTCCGGCAAACGAGGCGCTGCGCTTTGAAACGGCTTTTTGAAGCCAAATCAAAGCGCAGCTCTGTGCATTATTTCCCGACAAAGGCGTTCCGCAGCGGTTCCCCGGCTCAGTCCTGAGCTTTGGCGGCTTCTTCGAGACTCTGCTTCTGGCGGACCAGATTCTCGTACCGCGCCCGCGCGTCGGCCTCGGCGCGGGCGAAGAGCGTTTCGGCACGCTCCGGGAAAGCAAGCTTCAGCGAGGAGTAGCGGACCTCGCTGTTGATGAAGTCCTGATAGCTCGCTGTCGCGGGCTTGCTGTCGAGCGTGAGCGGCTGCCTGTTGCGCGGGTCGTAGCGGAACATGTTCCAATACCCGGCCTCGACCGCCTGCTTTTCCGTCGTGATGGACTTGCCCATGCCGTTGCGGCTGCCGTGGTTGATGCAGGGCGAATAGGCGATAATCAGGCTCGGCCCGTCATAGCTCTCGGCCTCGGCAAAGGCGTTGAGCGTCTGCTGGTAATTCGCGCCCATGCAGACCTGCGCGACATAGATATACCCGTAGGACATGGCGATCTGCGCCAGATCCTTCTTCTTGACCGACTTGCCGGCCGCCGCAAACTGCGCGACCGCGCCGGTCGGCGTGGACTTGGACGCCTGACCGCCCGTGTTGGAATAGACCTCGGTGTCAAAGACGAGCACGTTGATATTCTCGCCCGCGGCAAGCACGTGGTCAAGTCCGCCGTAACCGATATCGTAGGCCCAGCCGTCACCGCCGAGGACCCAAAAGCTGGGCTTGACGAACATGTCGCGGCCGGCATAGAGCCTGCGGAGGAAATCGTAGCCTGCGCAGCTCTCCCCGCAGTCGGTGATGGTCCCGGCGATCGCCGCCTCGAGTGCCTTCGCGGCCGCTCCGGAGGCCGCCGCGTCATCCTTGGCCTCAAGCCAGGCGTTCGCTGCCGCTCTGAGCGCTTCGGGCGATTCCGCATGCGCGGCGGCCGCCCTGACCTGCTCGGTCACCAGCGCCCTGCGCTGCTTGACGCCGTGCATCATGCCGAAACCGAATTCGGCGTTGTCCTCGAACAGGGAGTTGGCCCAGGCCGGGCCGCGGCCTTCCCGGTTCATCGTGTAGGGGAAGCTCGGCTCGGAGCCGCCCCAAATGGAGGAGCAGCCCGTCGCATTGGCGATATACATCCTTTCGCCGAACAGCTGGGTCGCAAGCTTCGCGTAAGGCGTCTCGCCGCAGCCCGCGCAGGCGCCGGAGAACTCGAGCAGCGGGGTCTTGAACTGGCTGCCCTTGACCGTGTTTTCCGCGAAGGGAAGCTTCTTTTCTGAGACGCGCTTATAGGCGTAGTCGAAATATTTCTGCTGCGCCGCCAGCTCGCCGATCGGGGTCATGACAAGCGCTTTCTCCTTGGCCGGACAGACATTCGCGCAGCTGCCGCAGCCCGTGCAGTCGAGCACGCTCGGGAGAATGGCAAATTTGTATTCCTCGACGCCCCTGCCCCGCATCTGGGCGGCCCTGATACCTTCGGGCGCATCCGCAAGCTCCTTCTCCGTGAAGACAAAGGGGCGGATGACGCCGTGCGGACAGACAAAGGCGCACTGGTTGCACTGGATGCAGCGCTCCGGTATCCAGTCGGGCACGTCTACCGCGATCGCGCGCTTTTCAAACGCGGAGGTTCCGCAGGGAACCGTCCCGTCGGCCACGTCCATAAAGGCGGAAACCGGCAGCTCGTCGCCGCGCATGGCGTTGACCGGCGCGAGGATTTTTTCGACGAAGTCCTTCGCGTGGTCCAGCCCGCCGCCGAGCGGCGCCTTCGGCGCGTCCGCCCCGGGCGAGGCCCAGTCCGTGGGGATCGCAAGCGCGCGGACCTTCTCGATGCCCACGTCCACAGCCCGGATGTTCATATCGACGATCTTCTCACCCTTGCTGCCGTAGGTCGTGCGGATGGCGTCCTTCATATACCCGACCGCCTCCGCCTCCGGCAGGATCTTTGCCAGCTTGAAAAAGGCGGCCTGGAGGATTGCGTTGGTCTTGTTGCCGAGACCGATCTCTCGGGCGATCCCGATCGCGTCGATGGTGTAAACGCGGACCTTGCTGTCCGCAATATATTTTTTGGCTGAGGCGGAGAGGTGCCGGGAAAGCTGCTCGGCGCCGTAAGCGCAGTTAATGAGAAACGCGCCGCCGGGCTTGACGTCCTGCGCCATGTCGTACCTGTCAAGATAAGACGGGTTGTGACAAGCCACGAAGTCGGCCTTGGAAACAAAGTAGGTGGACTTGATGGCGCTCTTTCCGAAGCGCAGGTGGCTGATCGTCACACCGCCGGATTTCTTTGAATCATATTGGAAATACGCCTGGGCTCTGAGGTCGGTGTGGTCGCCGATGATCTTGATGCTGTTCTTGTTCGCGCCGACCGTGCCGTCGGAGCCGAGGCCCCAGAACTTGCAGGAGATGATGTCCTCCGGCGTCGTGTCGGGGTCCTCGGTAACCGGGATGGAGAGCTTCGTCACGTCGTCGACGATGCCGATGGTGAAGCTGTTCTTCGGCGCGGCGGCCTGGATATTGCGGTAAGCGGAGATGATGGCGCCGGGGCCGACATCCTTGGAGGACAGGCCATAGCGCCCGCCGTAAACGGGGACGCTGCGGAAGCTTGTCCCCGCCAGCGCGGAAACCACGTCGAGGTAAAGCGGCTCACCGGGGGCGCCGGGTTCCTTGGTGCGGTCGAGCACACCGATGGTCTCGACCGTTTCGGGCAGAACGTCGAGCAGGTATTGGACTGCGAAAGGACGGTACAGGCGCACCTTTATGAGACCGGTCTTGCCGCCCCTGGCATTGAGGTAGTCGACGACCTCCTCGGCCGCCTCGCAAACGCTGCCCATCGCGATGAGCACATGCGCCGCATCGGGCGCACCGTAGTAGTTGAAGGGCTTGTAGTCCGTGCCTATGCGGCTGTTGACCGCGTTCATATAGTCCACGACGATCTCAGGCAGCGCGGCATATTGCCGGTTGGCCGCTTCGCGGACCTGAAAGAAAATATCGCCGTTCTGCGCGGTGCCTCTGGTCGTCGGATTTGCCGGACACGCGGCGCGCGCGCGGAAATCCGCGACCGCCTCATAATCGACCATTCCGGCCAGCTCCTTATAGTCCCAGGTCTCGATCTTCTGCATCTCATGAGAGGTGCGGAAGCCGTCGAAGAAATGGACAAAGGGCACCCGGCCGCGGATCGACGCCAGATGCGCCACCGCGCCGAGATCCATGGCCTCCTGGGGGCTGTTCGCGCAGAGCATCGCAAAGCCCGTCTGTCGGCAGGCGTAAATGTCCGAATGGTCGCCGAAAATGGAAAGCGCGTGGGTCGCCAGCGTCCGCGCGGATACGTGGATGACGCAGGGCAGCATTTCGCCCGCGATCTTATACATATTCGGGATCATCAGCAGCAGGCCCTGGGACGCCGTGTATGTGGTGGTCAGCGCGCCCGCCGTCAGGCTGCCGTGAACGGCGCCCGCAGCGCCGCCCTCGGACTGCATTTCGACGACGTTGACAGGCTGGCCGAAAATGTTTTTCAGACCCGAAGCCGCCCATTTGTCCGCGTATTCGGCCATCGTGGAGGAGGGCGTGATCGGATAGATCGCCGCCACTTCCGAGAACGCATACGAAACGTGCGCGGCCGCGTTATTCCCATCCATGGTCTTGAGTTTTCTTGCCATCTTTTCATCTCCTTGTAAAATACCCCGCGCCTTTTGACCCGGCCGGGGCGCTTAGTCTATTCTGTATAGGCACAGAAATCCCATATAGGCTGTACTGTTAATTTTAACATGTTGTCCCGGTCTTGTAAACTATAGGAATCTACAGGAAGATACGCCGCCGCGCAGCTTCTTTTTGCACGCGAAAATAAAATCAACATATATCATACATCTGATACGTTAAATGTGCACAAAAAAATTTCGCTTGTGCTTTTCAGCCTTTCGCGGTATAATTACAAAACATTCCTGATAATAATGACCTGTTCCTCCGCCTGCCGGCGGAGGCATTCCGTTATGAGAAAGGGGCCGGCATCATGGTAACAATTGAAAATGCGCTCGGTATGATAAGCATTACCAGCGATGTGTTCACGAGCATCGCCGGGGACGCCGCCGCGAACTGCTTCGGCGTCAAGGGCCTGGGCGCGCGCTCTAAAACCGACGGGCTTGTTCATCTGCTCCGCCGGGAGTCCATGTCCAAGGGCGTCAGCGTCAGCTTCGGTGATGACGGCGGTGTTTCGGTAGCCCTGCACATCGTGGTCGACCACGGCGTCAATATAAAAGCGCTTGCGGAAAGCATTATGAGCGAGGTCAGCTATAAGGTCTCCAAAACGACGGGCGTTCCTGTGAAAACCGTCGACGTCTATATTGACTCCATGCTGATCGGCTGAAAGCCCGGCTGTCTCTTTGCCCGGGCACTGCCCGTCATTTTTCCCCCGGAGGTGTTTGAATTTTGAGAGAAACGATTGACGGCGCTTCTTTAACGAGTATGCTGCTTTGCGCTGCCGCTGCTCTGGAGCGCAGTAAGCAGCATATCAACGCGCTGAACGTTTTCCCCGTGCCGGACGGCGACACAGGCACAAATATGAGCATGACGATGGGCGCAGGCGCCGCCGAAATCCGGCGCAAAAAGCCGAAGGGCGCGGGCGAAGCGGCCAAATGCGCGGCGGACGCGCTCCTGCGCGGCGCCCGCGGAAACTCCGGCGTTATCCTTTCGCTCCTTTTCCGCGGTTTTGCCAAATCCCTGAAGGGCAAGGAAAGCTGCACGGCCTATGATTTTGCCCGTGCCATGGGCGAAGGCGTCGAAGCGGCCTATAACGCCGTCATGAAACCCGCCGAGGGCACCATTTTGACCGTTTCGCGCCTTGCCGCCGCCGCCGCTTCCGATTTTGCGGAGACGGGAAGCGACATCGCGCTGCTTTTGTCCTGCGCGCTGGAATCCGCCCGGGACGCGCTTGCGCAGACCGTCGACCAAAACCCCGTCCTGAAAAAGGCCGGGGTCATTGACGCGGGCGGAAAAGGCTACGTCGTCATTCTTGAAGCCATGCTCGCCTCGCTCCGGGGCGAGATCACGCCTGAGTCCTGCGGCGCCGAGCTCTCCGAGCCGAGCGAAGCGGCCGATTTCTCGCACTTTGACGCGGACGATATCACCTTTACCTATTGCACCGAGTTCATCATCGGCCGGGAAAACGGCAAGTCGGCCGATCTTCTGCGCGCCTTTCTCCAGCAGATCGGCGACAGCGCCGTTGTCGTGGACGACGAGGAGCTCATAAAGACCCATATTCATACGGACGACCCCGGAAAGGTCCTCACCGAAGCGCTCAGCTACGGCAGCCTCCTCAAGATCAAGATCGAAAACATGCGCGAACAGCATTCCGAGCTGTCCGGCGGTGTCGCGCCCCATGAAGCGCCTCCTTCCGCGCCGGCGGAGGCGGAAAAAGCATTCGGCACCGTCGTGGTCTGCGCCGGAAAGGGCATGGCCGAGCTTTTTGCGGAGCTTGGCGCGGACAGGATCGTGACCGGCGGCCAGACGATGAACCCCTCGACAGAGGACATCCTGAAAGCGATCGAGGCGACGCCGGCCTCAGCCGTTTTCGTCTTTCCGAACAATAAGAACATCATCATGGCGGCGGAGCAATGCATCCCGCTCTCCGGGAAACGCGTGATCATCATTCCCACAAAAACCATGCCGCAGGGCGTTTCGGCCTTGCTCAGCATGGATCTGAGCGCCCAGTCCGAGGACGAAATGCGCGAAAACGCGCGCAACGCCATCGAAAGCGTCCATACGGCGCTGATCACCTATGCCGCGCGGGACTCCGATTTTGACGGACACGCGATCAAGGCCGGCGAATACCTCGGCCTGCTCGACGGCGCGCTGCTCGGCAGCAGCGCCGACATCGGCGCGCTGCTCGGCCTGCTCGGGGAAAAGCTCGACGCGTTCTCCCCCGAATTTCTCACGGTCTATTACGGTGAGGATGTCGATGCGGCGACTGCCCAGGCGGTCGGAAGCGCCCTCGCGGAAAAACGCCCTTCCGCGGAAATGAGCGTCATCAACGGCGCGCAGCCGGTCTATTATTATATGATCGCGGCGGAATAAGCGCCTGTATTCACAGCGAAGAATACCGGTTCTCGGTCCCCGCCATGCAAAACAAGCCCGGCGCCGTGCGCGCCGGGCTTGTCCGTTACCCCTTGGCCTGTCCTTCCGGCCGCGGCTTGGGCTTGCCGGAATGCTTTCTGCCGCGCTGCAGGCCCCTGGGCCTGCCCTTAGGCTGCTCGCCGGCGGAACGCGGCTTATTATTACCGAACGCCTGGACCTGCCGCTCGCCGTTCTGCGGCTTCTGGCCCTGCTCGGCCCCGGCGGCTTTCCGGGCGGGCGGCCCGGCGCTTTTCCACGCCTTGCCCTTGCCGCCGCCCGGGGACCTCTGCCAGCCTTTTTCCTGGCCCCGGTTTTCGTTCTTCGGCGGGGCGGCGGATTGATCCCCGTTTTCGGCGTTCCTCCGCTGCGGCTCGCCATCCTCCGCGAACAGCACGGGCGCCGCCCAGGGGTCCTCCTCTTCCGGCTCCTGCGTTTCCGCCTTGCGGACCGGCGCGACCAGCACCTGCGGAAGCGGCTCGCCCGGCTTGGGCCTGCCGCCGGGAACGACGGCGATCTCGTCCGCCGGCATGACCTTGAATTCCTGCTCGCCCTCCTTGTCCAGACAGACGCGGACCTTCTGGCGCAGAACGTTTACCGCGACCACGTTTCCATAGCCGAGGGGCGTCTGGACGAACGCGCCCAGCTTCGGAATGCTCCTGACCAGCGCCTCATAGGCGTCCTGCTCGTAACGCAGGCAGCACATCAGCCTGCCGCAGCTGCCCGAAATCTTGGCCGGATTGAGCGACATGGACTGCGTCTTGGCCATCTTGGTCGAAACCGGCTGGAAATCGTTCAGAAACTGGCTGCAGCAATAGGGCCTGCCGCAGATGCCGAGTCCGCCCAGCATCTTCGTTTCATCGCGCACACCGATCTGGCGCAGCTCGATGCGCGTGCGGAAAACGCCGGCGAGATCCTTGACCAGCTCGCGGAAATCGACCCTGCCGTCCGCGGTGAAAAAAAACAGTATTTTATTGCCCTCGAAGCCGCATTCGACGTCGACGAGCTTCATAGCCAGCCCGTGCGCCGCGATCTTCTCCCGGCAGGTGGCGAAGGCTTCCTTCTCACGGAGCTTATTCTGGGCGGCGACCCGGAGGTCCTCCTCCGTCGCCGCGCGTATAAGCGGCCTGAGCGGGCGGACGACGCTCTCATCCGTGACATAGTGCTCGCCGTAAGCGCATTCCCCGATATCGAGACCCTTTGAAGTCTCCACGATCAGCGTGTCGCCCGCTTTGACCTGTATCCCGTTGGGGTCGAAGTCGTATGTCTTGCCGTGGGGATTGAATTTCACACTGACAACTTTAACCAAAATATTTCCTCATTTCAAATCGTGAGGGCGCACAGCAGGCCCATAACATGCTTAACGCCGACATTCAGGCGCAGGTAGGCGCCCGCCCTGTCGCAAAGGCTCAGAAGGCGGAACGCGTCCTCGCGGGTAAGTCCCTCGCAGTCCTTCCTGAAGCAGACAAAGGCGCTCAAGCTTGCCCGAATGCCCGCGATAAGGGCAGCCGCCCGCTCCGCGTCAAGGCTTTCGTTTTCGCCGAAAAAGGCGCAAACGCCCTTTTCGTCCCTTTTCGCGGCCAGGCGGATATACCTGTCCGCGAGCGCGTTTTCCGCTTCCGGTCTCTCCCCTGCGAGCCTGATCGGGACACAGCGGGAGCGAACCGTCGGAAGCAGCGCCTCGGCGCTCTCCGCGCAGAGGATGAAAACGGCATAGGCCGGCGGTTCCTCAAGGATTTTAAGGGCGGCGTTCTGCGCGGATACGTTCATCGAATCCGCGTCCTCGATGATGTAGACCTTGGCCTCCGCCTGGGACGGCCGCACATAAGCGTCCGCCGCCATCCGCCTGATCTGGCCGACCCGGATATCTTTTTTCTGCTTTCCCTTCTCGTCGGTTTCGCGCGAGATCCGGACGACATCCGGATGGAAGCCGCTCAGGACGCGCCTGCACTCGGGGCACGACAGGCAGGGGCGGCCACTGTCCGCCTGAGCGCACAAAAAGCCGCATGCAAGCTCGAGGGCTTTTTTTCCCCCTGCCTCCGCATCCGGCGAAGTGACGACATAGGCGTGCGTGCCGGAAAAGGGCGCCCCGCGCCCAATGCCGCTCATAGCTTGAAAAACTGGTCCACAGCAAGCGTGAAAACGACCGCGCGGCCAACCTGAATCCTCGGCGGAAGCTTGAAGCTGCCGCCGAGCGCGTCGGGCGGCACCTCCGTCGTTCTGGCAAAGGTGTTTTCGCCGATTATTTTAAGAACGGCGCTGACCTTTGAATCGTCAACGGCACATAGGATTAAAGCGTTTTCTTCCCTGAGGAACCCTCCGAAACTGTCGGTAACCGTGGAATGATAGCCGGCGGCGGCTATAGCGCTCGCGGCGGCCGGGGCGTCCGCCCTGCCGGTTATCGCAATCAAAAGCTTCATTTCGGCTCCTTCCCAAGCTTACGCGTGTTTCGCGGAACAGCTACATGGGCTTCTCGAGCTGCTTCTGGATGAAAGCCACGATCTGACCGATTGTCTGCAGCCCGGCCGCGTCCTCATTCGTGATGATGATATTGTAGCCCTCTTCGAGCGTCATGATAAGCTCGACCACGTCGAGCGAATCCGCCCCCAGATCCTGAACGATCCGGGTATCCTCGGCGATCGATTCCGGGCTGATTTCGAGCTGCTTTGCCAGTGTCAGCCGGACGGCTGTAAAAATTGCTTCATAATCTCCCACATTACGGCGGCCGCGCCGCCTCTCACCTCTGTTCCTTAAATTTTTCGTTCCCGGCGCCGCTCTTTTCGCAGGAGATGACCACCCTGCGGTTCGGCTCGACTCCGGTCGAGCCGGTCGTCACGCCCTCGTAGTTCTGGAGCGCGGTGTGGATAACATGCCTTTCATAGGAATTCATCGGCTCAAGCGCCATGCTCCTGTGATATTTCAGCGCCTTCACAGCCATTTTCTCGGCAAGGCGCGCAAGCGACTCCTCGCGCTTGGAACGGTAATTTTCGGCGTCGACACTGATGTGCGTCCGTTCCCCGGCGCCGCGGTTGACGGCGTAGTTGGTCAGGTGCTGGATCGCGTCGAGCGTTTCACCCCGGCGCCCGATGATCGCGCCCATGCCCGCGCCGCTCAGCTCGGCGGAGACGCCGCCGCCCTCCCGGGGCTTTATCGTGACCCCGGCGTCCACACCCATGCGGCTGAGCAGCCCCTCGAGGAAGCTCTTTGTCTTTTCTTCCGCATCCTGCCCCGAGGGGACGTCAGGCACATCGTAAATAACCCTGACCACCGCGGGCGACGCGCCGATCCGCAGAAAGCCGCTCCTGGCGCGTTCAACGATCTCTATAGAGACCTCGTCTCTTTGAAGGTCAAGCTGGCGGAGCGCGGAAGCGACCGCCTCCTCCTCTGTCTTTCCCGTCACTTCTATTGAATTCTGCATGAGCACTCTCCCATAGTTACATATCGCCTGCGGGGATTTCAGCTGTTTTCTTCCGTCCCGGCTTCCTCAGCGGCCGCAGGCGTATTTGCCGCATCCGTTTGTTCCGCAAGGTCCGCGCCGGCGGCCTCATCCAGCTCCGAAAGGGCTGCCGCCGCTTCAGTGGCCGCCCCGGCGTTCTCGGGATCGGTGAAGCGGTCGGGCACATAGGCCCTGCCTCTGGCAAATCTGCGGTTCCCGACCTGCGCAGCCGGTATCTCGTCGGTCAGACCCAGGGCCGCGCGGCGCTTGGCCCTTTCCCTCGCGCGCTCGGCCGCGAGTCTCTCGTCATTCTGGGCCTTTTGGGTGGCCTGTATTTTCTTCTTGCTGGTGCTCTTGTTTCTTTCCGTCGCGCCCTGCTCACGGAGTCTCTCCGTTTCAAGGCGTTTCTTTTCGAGCTCCGCCTCCCGCGCGTGCAGCCGCTCCCGGCGCTCCGCATCCTCGATATCGAGGAGCCTGTTGTAGTGCCTGTTGAGCACCGCGTCCTGCACGATGGTAAAGGCGCTCTGCGCGATCCAGTAGATACCGAGAGCCGCCGGCATGACGAAGCCGATATACACGGAAACCAGCGGCATCATATAGGTCATACCCTTCATCTGCTGCTGTTGCTGGGCGGCCGCGGGATTGGAGGCGTTGCTGACCTTCGCGGACAAAAACGAGAGCAGGCCCGACACGACCGGGATCAGGAACAGCCCCAGAGCGGGCAGCCAGCTCGAGACTTGTCCCCAGTCGGCCTTCATAAAGAAGTTCCACTGCGGCGTCTGGCCGAGATTCATCCTCAGAAAGCTGTAGTCCAGATCGATCAGCTTATTCGAAATGCCCTGAAAATCCGCAAAATGCCGGTGGATAAGGTCCGCGAGCCCGATCTCCGAATAAGCGCTGGCCTTTTCAGGGAGCGTATAAAGCCCCAGGTTGACGAGCTTGTCTGTAATTTCTGTAATCTGCTCTGCCGCCAGCCCCATCATCTTGGTAAGCGGCTGCCGGATAACGCTGTAAAGGGCAAGGAGGATCGGGAAGGGGATCAAGGTCCACAGGCAGCCCGACATGGGGCTGACCTTCTCTTCTCTGTAGAGCTTTGCGACCTCCTCCTGATATTTCTGCTTATTCCCCTCGTGCTTTTTCTCGAGCTCCTTGAGCAGGGGCGTAAGCCGGGCGGTGCGCATCATGCTGCGCTTCGACTTCATCTGAAAGGGCAGCAGAATAATTTTGATGACAAGCGCGAACAAAATAACCGCGAGGCCGTAGTTGAAGGTCAGGCTGTAAAGGGTCGTCAGGAGCCAGGAAAATGGCGCGGTGACTATCTCCGTAAGTGACATAGGCTTCTCCCAATCAGAATTTGCCGGTCAGGGAACCGGATCGTAAAAGTCGTGCTCAGCGCTGTGAAAAGGGTGGCATTTGCTGAGGCGCTTTAAAGCGAGCCAGCCGCCCTTCGCCGCGCCGTATTTCTCCAGTGCTTCGACGGCATACTGGGAACAGGTCGGCACAAACCTGCAGCAGGGCTGTTTGTGCGGGGATATGCGCTTTCGATAGAATCGAATCAACGCGATCAGGAAGCGCTTCAATCGTTTTCACCGCTTTTCGGTCCTTCGGACAGGATCCCAAGCCCGGAACAGGCGGACAGATAGGCTTTTTCCAACGCCGCATAAGTGACGAAGGGGCTCTTCCGCCTGGCGACGATCACCATGTCGAGGCCCTTCGGAAGCCGCCGCTCATTCAGGCGGTAAATCTCGCGCAGGCGGCGGCGCACGCGGTTCCGGCAGACGGCGTTCCCGATCTTCGTGCTGACCGTGATGCCGACCTGATTATAAGCTCTGCCGGTGCGCCGGAAATACACGACGAGCGAGGGGGCCGCGGCGCTTTTACCCTTGGCATAGAGCCTGCGGAACTCGTGGTTTTTTTTCATGGAGACCGAAAACTTCAAAGCATGCGTCCTTTCGCGCAGGCAAGCACCTCAAGGGCGGTGAAGCCCGCCCTGAAAAAGGTCTTAGAACCTGAATTCACAGGGGGGAATGCCGGATAAGCGAGACATTTTTTCGCCGGGCAAGGCAAATTTTTGCGGGAATACTCGGCGTATTTCAAAAAAATTTAACGCGGAGCGGCGGAACTATAGACCGCTTAGACAGTGTTTCGCGCTGTGAATTCAGGTTCTTAAGCGGCAGCGCCCGCATTTGCGGCGCAGCGCTTCAAAACCGCCGCGCAGAGCAGTCCTTTCACGGGGTCAATAGGAGAGCTTCGCCCTGCCCTTCGCTCTGCGGCGGGCAAGCACCTTGCGGCCGTTCCTCGTGGACATTCTCTTGCGGAAGCCGTGCTCTTTCTGGCGCTGACGCTTCTTGGGCTGATAGGTACGAACCATTTTTCGTACACCTTCCTTTCCATTATATGGTACTCAACAGCGATTCACCTGATACAGGCAAAGGCGCACGCGGCGCGGTTTCCCGCCGCGCGCAGACACGGGCCGCAGCGGCGGAGAAGGCAAAAATCCCGCAGAACCGGCGGCCTGCACGGCTGCTGAAATATTTGAGACTGAAACTAAATTATTATACAGTATCCCCAAAGTCCGTGTCAACAGGAATTTCCCGAGGCTGTCACGGGGCTTTCGCGGCCTGGCTGCCGTTCCGGTCTAGGCGATCCGCCTGAGAAGTCCCCTGAGCGCGGGGTTTTTCAGGATATACCGCATAGCGGGAAGACCGAGCGCAAACAAGACCGCGGCCTCGCCGAAGCCGACCTGCGCGCCGAAAACGAGCGCGCCCGGCCAGAAGCCCCTCGCGCCCGGCTCGCCGAGCGAGGCATAGGCAATCACCATGCCGACGATCGGCGCGTTGAATACGACCGGCATCAGGCAGGCGGCGGCGCAGATGAGCCACCCGTCGTTTCCGCGCTTTCTCGCCCGCTCCCCCAGCGCCGCCGTGCAGATGCCCGCGAGCAGGGTCGCAAGCGCGCCGAATACCACGTCGAAGATCCCCGCGCCCGGCCCGAGCAGATTTGCGATCGCGCAGCCGGCCGTCAGCCCAAGCGCCGAAGCCGGGAAGAAAAACGGCAGGATGCAGAGCAGCTCCGAGATGCGGAACTGCACCGCGCCGTAGCTGATCGGGGCCAGCCCTATCGTCAGAGCGGCGTAGAGCGCGCCGACGGCCGCCGCGGCCGCCAGTTTTCTGACTTCAAATTTCATCCTCGCCCCGCCTTCCGTTTTCCGCCCCGCCGCCGCTTCCGCCCGGCCTTGTTCCGCCCGGAGCGGCCCGGCTGAAAAGGCAGCCGCAATAAGCCTGGCGGTAAAGCCCGTATTCGCGCGCAAGCGCGTTCGCGCGCTGGAAGCCCCCGCGTTTTTTGAAGTCCGAGGGCAGCCAGGTCACGCCGAATTCCTTTTCCAGCGCCAGGCCGACGGCGTTTATCCGCTCAGCGTCCTTGTGCGGGCTGACGCTCAGCGTCGTGCAGAAGAAGCTGAAGCCGCCGGCCTTTGCCTGCCGCGCCGTCTCCCGCAGCCTCAGCGCGAAGCAGCCGGCGCACCGGGCTCCGCCCTCCGGCTCCCCTTCCAGGCCGCGGGATACGGCGGTAAAATCCTCCCCGTGATAGGCGCAGTCCATAAGCGCCAGCCTGCCGGCATAACGTTCGGCGACCTGCCTGAACCAGTAAAGCCGCCTGCCGTATTCCGCCTCCGGCTGGATATTGGGATTATAAAAAAGCAGCGTCAGCGCGAAGTGCTTGATCAGATATTCGATCACATAGCTGCTGCAGGGGCCGCAGCAGCACTGGAGCAGCAGCCTTTTCCGCTCCCCGCGCAGCGCTTCGATTACGGCGTCGGTCCGCGCCTGCCAGTCCCGCCTCATCGCCTTGTCCGCCTTTCCGTGTCCGGTATACGCAAATGATACAGTTTTGTTGTTGACTTGCGGATTATTATTATAATACTATAAATTAACAATTGCAAAGTATTATCTGCAGCCAAGGAGCGCCTATGAAAAGAAAAAAACTGGTTTCCGCCGTACTCGGCTTCATACTCCTCGTTTGCCTTTCCACCGGCGCCCTGGCGGCGCAGTGGGCGGACTTCACCGACATTTCAGGCCACTGGGCCGAGCAGACCCTGAAAAAGGGCTTTGACGACGGCCTGATCGCCGGTATGAGCGACACTGTGCTCGCGCCGGACGCGCCGATCACGGCGGCACAGATGATAACCGTTCTCTGCCGCGTCCTCGGCGCGCAGGAAAGCGCCGATAGTCCCGGGCCGGACGTCCCGCCTGACGCCTGGTACGCGGACGCCGCGGCCAGGGCGTTCAATCTCGGCCTGATCTCCGCGTCTCCCGGCGATCTCGACGCGCCGATGACCCGTCAGAACGCCCTGGCTATGCTGGCCAAGGCCTTTTCCCTTGTTCCGGCGGAGCCCGAGCTCTCGGTGCTGGCGCAGTATTCCGACGCGGAAAAGCTCGACGCCGCCAACAAAAAAGCGCTTGCCGCCCTCGTATCCGAGGGCCTGGTGCAGGGCTTCGGCGGCGCGCTCAATGTGTCGGGCAGCATCACCCGCGCGGAATTTCTCACCGTGCTCTACCGCGTCGCGGAAAACTACATACCGGCGAGCGCGCTTGTCTCCGGCGCACAGGGCGGGAGCGTCATCCGGGACGGCGGCGCGCTCAGCCATATCAGCGCCGGCAAGCTCTGGTTCGGCTGCCCCGCGGAGAGCGTTTACCTCACCGGGATTAAGGCGGGCACGGTGACGCTCAGGGGCCATCATCTGAAAACGCTCAGCCTCAGCGGCTCCACGCTTTCGGCGCTCGTCGCCGACATCGGCGCGGGCAGCGTTTCCATCGGGCGCGCCGGTGAAAAAATCGGTCTCGTCCGGCTCGCGGCCTGCACGAGCGCCGATATCGGCGCGGGCGCGGACGCCGTCGAGATTACCGGCAGCGGCATCGCCGTCAGTATAGCCGGGGCGCACAGCCGTCTCGTGATAACAGGCAGCGGAAACACCGTGACGCTCGCCCCCGGCGCCTCCGTCGCCCTGCTCAGGATTACCGGCGGGGACAACACCGTCACTCCGGCGGACGACGACGCCGGACAGGCGTCCGCCGCCGACATCGCGCTGTCCGGCAGCGGCAACACCGTCGTCTGCGCGGGCGGGGACGGCAGGGTCTCGGTCGGCGGAAGAGAAAACGGCCTGACGCTCGCTTCCGGCGCCTCCGCCGCCCTCACGGTATCGGGCGAAAAGGCCAGGGTCGCCGCCGGCGCCCTTTCGGAGAACGCGGCAGTAACGGTCTCCGGGAATGAAAACGCGGTGTCCTTCTCCGCCGGGGCCGCGATCAGCCTCGAGATCTCCGGCGCCCTGAACGTCGTCAGCGCGGACGGCGCCGGCACGGTCAGCGCCGCCGCCGTCCCGGGTGATTCAAACTGGATCATACTGGACTGCGCCGGCCTGCAGGCCCTCAGCGTCTCAGGAAAATACAACACCGTCACCTTCGGCAAGACCGGCGCCGGGCAGCTCGTCTCGGCCGTCCTTTCCGGCGGCTGGAACGCGCTCAGCGTGTCCGGGGAGAGCACGCTCGGCTACGCTGAAATCAAGGGCGCCGGAAACACCGTCACGGTCGGCGGCACGGCGGAGACGATCACGATTTCTGGACGGAAGACCGTCCTGAAAGGCGGCGGAAGCGTCAAAAACCTGACCGTCGGCGCGGGCGGCTGCAGCATCACGCTCAGGGCGGAAAACGTCACGGACGACAGCGCAAGGTATGAGGAGGCGCGCGTGCTGGCCCTTGTGACCCTGGGCTATAAGGGCAATTATACCCTCAGCTGGGCGGAAACCCACGATTACGAGGATTTTGAAAAGGAGATCTGGATCAACGCCAAGGGCTACAGCAGCGCGACCGGATACCTGATCTGGGTCAACCTCGCCATGCAGCGGGTCAACATCTTCACCGGCAGCGCGGGCGACTGGACGCTGCTGCGCAGCAGCATCGTCGGGACCGGCGCGTCCGGCACCGGGACGCCCGCCGGCGTCTGGCGCACGACCTATAAGTCCTGGTCGGGCTGGACGACGGGCACCTACACCGTCAAGCCTGTCGTCGGTTTCCGGGAAAACACGGGCTACGCCTTCCATTCCCGGCTGTACTATCCGGGCACGAGCAGGCTCTCGGACAGCTCGATCGGCTTCCCCATCAGTCACGGCTGCGTCCGCATGTACGACGAGGACATCCTCTATATCTACGACAATATTCCCGTCGGGACGACGGTTGTGGTATACTGAGTGAAAACCCGCCCGGAAACAGAAAAGCCGGCGGGCACGGAGGCGCGAAATGGATCAGCGAACCAGCAAAGACGATTACTACCTCGGCATAGCCGACTCGGTCCTCAACCGCTCGACCTGCCTGAGACGGAAATACGGCGCGATCATCGTCAAGGCGGATGAGATCATCTCGACCGGCTATAACGGCGCGCCGAGAGGCCGGGCAAACTGCAGCGATCTCGGCTTCTGCACGCGCGAGCACCTGAATATCCCTGCCGGCGAGCGCTACGAGCTCTGCCGGAGCGTCCACGCCGAACAGAACGCGATCATCTCCTGTTCCAGGCGGGACATGCTCGGCTCGACCCTCTATCTCGTCGGGCGGGACGCGAAAACGGGCCGGGTGATAACCGCCGCGCCCTGTACGCTGTGCCGCCGCTTCATCCTGAACGCCGGCGTAGAACGGGTCATCTCCCGGACGGTGGACGGCGGCATAGAAAGCCTCGCCGTCTCCGACTGGATCGCGCGCGACGATTCGCTGCCAGAGACGCCTCCGGCGCAAGCGCACTAGAAAACGCCGCAGGCAAACTATAAAAAAAGTACTATCAAAAGCTCCGCTTTTTGATAGTACTTTTTGCGTTTTCACCTGTTTTGTCTCTCTGCAGTTTCCTTATATCATTTATATCGGGAAAAAATATATCCCGGAACGAAACGATAACCCATTCGCAGACTGTCGATTCATGTCGATTTCTGCTGACATATCGTCATATCTATAGCACATTAAAGCAAATAATTCATCAAGTTTACATAAACAGGTTGTTTTTTGTTCCAAATTCATCTTGACAGAACATTGTTTGAGGTTTCTGCTTTTTGTAAGTGAGTCTATTTGCATGTCCTGAAAGCCCGGCTGTATTTTTTGAGCCGTCAAATGCGCCGTCAGAAAATATTGGGGGAAACGGAAAAGATAACCAGACATAAGCCCGCATACCGGGACGCTTCCGGCCGCGGGGCGTTTTGTTTTTCCGCCGTCATGCGCCGTCAGCCGCGCCGTCAGGGGACAGCGGAAAGTATTGGTATGACAGGCTTTTCCGGCCTTTTCTCTCCATATAAATGATATGCGGAAAAACACACCGGGGTCAAGGGCTTAGTTTTCTCAGGACAAATCATTAACAGAGGAGAACGAGCGGATATGAGGCTGAGAGGATATACGGGGAAGCGTTTAACGAGGCGGGCGAACACGGCGCGGCGG
>JAISDV010000153.1 GCA_031264545.1 Oscillospiraceae bacterium
GCCGCCGAAGCAGTCAAGGCCGCTGGCCGCATAGCCTGTCATTCATTGCGGAAAACCTTCGGTTACTTCGCGTGGAAGGCCGGGGTGCAGCCTGTTATGCTGATGGACATCTATAATCATAGTTCCTTTGAAATCACGCGCCGGTATCTGGGCATTTCGCAGGACGACCGGGACAAGGTTTACCTCGCTATGACGCTGTTCTAGGCGCGCAGGCGAGGTATCACCCGGACATTTTCGGCCGGGTCCGCGGCGACGCCGGGCGGCGCGAAATCAAAAGCGGTCTATCTTGAAAACAACTGGACTTTGTGCTATAATCATCGCAGGCGATCATTATACGTGATTTCATGCCGCGCCGCATGGCACATGATATCATTCACTGCGTTCATGCTATAATGGGCGCACGACAGACCCCGCGGGAACGCGCGGCTACAGGATCGCGCCGAGGCCCGCGCGTTCCTTTTCCGCGAGGCCGCGCAGCTTTTCCAGCAGACTGCCGAAGGCTGCGGGCGGGACCTCGTCTTTCCCTTCCAGCGCCTGAAGGAGCGCGTAGTACGCGTCGGTGATCGTGTCGATCTCGCTGTGCCTGAGCATAATGTGTGAGTAGCGGTTCCACTCGAGCCAGCCGGCCAGCGCGTTTTTGACATGTTTTATGGCGCCCTCGCGGTCATTTTCCGCAATCAGGCCGGCCGCGGCCGTAATTTCGCCCGTCAGGACGCCGGTTTTGGTTTCGATATGCCGCACGTTTACAAAAGACAGGGCAAAAATCGCCAGCAGCAGCGCGGCGGCGGCAAATTCACGTTTCATCTTTTTCCCTCCGCCGGTGCAAAATAGATTTTGCCTTCTGCGTTCATGCTCATCAGATAGACGTCTTGAACGCTTTTGACCTTGCGCGCGGCCAGCTCCTGCCTGAGCCACTCGCCGTCCTTTCCCAAAAGCCGGAGATTGTCGCGCATGATCCTACCGTCGTTTACCAGTATGACAGGGTAGCCGCCGGCACCCGTTTTGATACCGAGCTGACCGGCTGTGGCCGGACGTTCGGCCGGGAAAAGGACGATATTGAGCTTTCCGTCCGTCTCCAGAACGGCATATTTGATCAGACTGAGGTCCAGCACGCTCTTGCCGCGAAGCTGCTCCGCCAGCTCGTCGAGCGTAACGCGGTTTTTACGCATTTCCTTCTGGTCGATTACGCCGTCGACTATGAGCAGGCAGGGCTTTCCGCAGATGATGACCTTTGCGCGGCTGCTTTTCATGATCAGGCCGGAGATGAGCAGCTCGCAGCACAGCAGAATGATGATGGGCAGCAGGCCGTTCATCAGGGGAATGCCGATGTCCTGGAGCGGATGCGCGGCGATATCCGAGATCAGGACGGTGATGAGCAGCTCCGAAAGCTCGAGCTCTCCGAGCTGCCGCTTGCCCATCAGGCGCATCGCCAGAAACAGGGCGGCATATATTATCAGAGTTCTAAAAAATATGATTCCCAAAAACGCCACCTCCCGGATATTAGGGTTTCCGCTTGCGGGGAAAATATGAGGCACGGCGGCGTTTTGGCAGTTTTCAGAAATCCGGGGATTTCCGTCAGGGGGGCGCCGAATGAAATTTACAAAAATGCAGGGCTGCGGCAACGACTATGTCTATGTGAACTGTTTTGAGGAGACGGTTTCCGACAGACCGGGACTCTCGATCAGGGTATCCGACCGCCATTTCGGCATTGGCAGCGACGGGCTTGTCTGCATCTGCCCGTCGGACGCCGCCGATTTCAAGATGGATATGTACAACGCGGACGGCAGCAGCGCCCAAATGTGCGGAAACGGGATACGCTGCGTCGGGAAATATGTGTTCGACAAGGGCCTGACGGATAAAACGACCCTGAGGATCGAGACGGCCAGCGGGATAAAAACCCTGGGGTTGAATATTGAAGACGGAACAGTCAAGACCGTCCGTGTCGAAATGGGCTCGCCTGAGCTGCGCCCGCAGTATATTCCGATAGCCGAACACGGCAGGCGCTTTATCAACCGTTCCGTGATTGTCGGGGACGAGGCGTATTTTGTCACGGCGCTTGCCGTCGGCAACCCGCACGCCGTGGTTTTTGTACCGGACACGGACGCCCTCGATCTGAAAACGCTCGGCCCGCGCTTTGAAAACCATCCGCTGTTCCCCGAGCGCGTCAATACCGAGTTTGTGCAGGTCCTTGACAAACATACGCTTAAAATGCGCGTCTGGGAACGCGGGAGCGGGGAAACGCTGGCCTGTGGCACCGGCGCCACGGCCGCGCTCGTCGCCGCGGCCTTAAACGGGCACACGGGCGACTCGGCGACTGTCCGCCTGCTTGGCGGCGAGCTTTTCATCGTGTGGGACAGGGCGGGCAGCACGCTTTATATGACAGGTCCCGCCGTCACCGTTTTTGATGGAGAGCTGTATGGATACGGGCTCTGAATTTCCGGGCCGGCGGGCCGGCCTGCGCGCCCGCCGCCAGAACGTGAGCAAGGAGAACCGATATGCTGAAAATCAATGAGCACTACCAGGCGCTTCCCGGCAATTACCTGTTTGCGGAGATCGCGCGGAGAACGGCGGAATACGGTGCCGCGAATCCGGAAAAAGAGCTGATAAAGCTCGGCATAGGCGACGTGACGCTGCCGCTCAGCCCGGCTGTCATCGCCGCGATGCACAGCGCCGTGGACGAGATGGCCGACGCCGCCACCTTTATGGGCTATGGCCCATACGAGGGCTATGCCTTTCTGCGCGAGGCGATCGTCCGGCACGATTACGCGCCTGTCGGCGCCGCCATCGCAGCGGACGAGATTTTTGTCTCGGACGGCGCGAAAAGTGACTGCGGAAATATCGGGGACATTATTTCGGCGGACAGCACGGTCGCCGTGTGCGACCCGGTTTATCCCGTCTATGTGGATGCCAATGCCATGAGCGGCAGAGCGGGGGATTGGGACGGCAGACGCTGGACGAATATCGTCTATCTGCCCTGCAACGAGGCAAACGGCTTTATGCCCGAGCTGCCCGTGCGCGTGCCGGACCTGATCTATCTGTGCTTCCCCAACAACCCCACCGGCGCCGCGGCGACCAGAGAGCAGCTGAAAATCTGGGTGGATTACGCAAACAGAAACGCGTCCGTCATCCTCTATGACTCGGCGTACAGGGCGTATATCACGGAACCCGGTATTCCGCGTTCGATCTATGAGATTGACGGCGCGGAGGAATGCGCGATCGAGTTTTGCAGCTTTTCCAAAACCGCGGGCTTCACCGGCACGCGTTGCGGCTACACGGTCATACCCAAGGCGCTCAGGCGCGGCGGCGAAAGCCTCAACGATATGTGGATGCGCCGCCAGTCGACAAAATTTAACGGCGTGTCGTATATTGTCCAGCGCGGCGCGGAAGCGGTTTTCACCGAACAGGGCCTGCGGGAGACCCGCGCGCTCATCGCGTATTATATGAATAATGCGCGGGTCATCCGAGACGGCTTAAAGGCCGCCGGGCTGACGGTCTACGGCGGAATCAACGCGCCTTACGTCTGGATTAAAACGCCGGGCGGCCTGCCGTCGTGGGATTTCTTTGATAAGCTTCTCCGGACGGCGAATGTGGTAACGACGCCGGGCGCGGGCTTCGGGCCGGAGGGCGAGGGCTTCATCCGGCTTACCGGCTTCGGGGACGCCGAAAGGACAGGGGAGGCCGTTTCCCGGGTCGCCGGCGTTTTATAAACGCGCACCCCGCGCGGACTGTTTTTCGGAACACGGGAATTTCCGGCCTCGCGGCTGCGGCCGTGGGAGCCGGGCTGCGCCGTCCGGGCGCGGAAGAGCAAAGGGCGTACGCATCGTACGCGCAGGAGGTTATTATGTGCGGAATAGTCGGTTATACCGGCGGCCTTCAGGCGGCTCCGATCTTGCTGGAGGGCCTGG
>JAISDV010000182.1 GCA_031264545.1 Oscillospiraceae bacterium
CAGCCGCGTTTTTGACGCCCGCCCGCTCCAGGTCCGCGAGCATCCGGCGATAGCCCTCCCTGCCGGCCGAATGGACCAGGCCGAAAAAGGGCTTACCCAGGGCCTTTGCGATAAAGCCCGCCATGACCCTGTTCATGAACGGGGCGCCGAGCGAGCCCCAGACGGAGACAAGCAGCGGCCTGTCGGGTTCAAGCCCCAGCGCTTTTCGCGCCTCGGCCTTGTCCACATTCCGGAATTCCTGCCGGACAGGCGTCCCGGTCACAACAACGCGCTCCCTGTGCTTATAATACTGCCGGCTTTCCTCAAAACCGACGAGAATCTTATCAGTCGTCCCGGCCAGCATTTTGGTCGTCAGTCCCGGAATGACGTTGCTCTCGTGCACGGCCGTCGGAATGCCGAGACCGCGCGCCGCCCTGAGCACCGGGTAGCAGACGTAGCCGCCGGTCCCTATCACGACGTCCGGCGCGAATTCGCGGATGATCCTTTTCGCCGCCGCCGTCGCCGTGAGGACATTTTTGACAGTGTCCGCGTTATGCCTGATGCTCTCGAGACTCAGCTGTCTGCTGATATTCGTGATCTTTACGGTCCTGACCGGAAAGCCCGCGCGTGGGACAAGCTCCGTCTCCATATGGCCCTCTGTACCGACGAACAGCAGCTCGCAGTCCGGCATCAGCTCCCGCAGCCGCTGCGCCACGCCGAGCGCGGGGTTTATATGCCCCGCGGTGCCGCCGCAGGTAAAAATAAATCTCATAGGGGGATCGACGCCTCCTCTCAGGATGGTTCGGACAAGGTCTGTTTGGACTTGACGCTTTCCGGCCGCCGTTTTTTTACGGCTCTTGTAACCGGTATATCGCGCGAGACGCTGAGTATAATACCCGCCTCACCGAGCTGTACCAGCAGTGCGGAGCCGCCGTAGCTGAAAAACGGCAGCGAGATGCCCGTGCAAGGCACAAGATTGGTGCAGACCGCGACGTTGAGGATGACCTGCAGGGCAAGCAGCGAGGTAATGCCCGTGCAGACGAGAAAGCTGTACCGGTCGCGCGAGTGCATCGCTATCCAATAGCCGCGGACGACGAGCAGGGCAAAGATAAGCAGTATCAGCCCCGCGCCGACAAAGCCCAGTTCTTCGCTGATGATGGAAAAAATGAAGTCGTTGTGCTCCTCCGGCAGGTAGAGATATTTCTGCCTGCTCTGGCCGAGACCGAGGCCGAAAAGCCCGCCGCTGCCGATGGCATAGAGTGACTGCACGATCTGATAGCCTGTATCACTCGGATCGCCGAAGGGATCCAGCCAGGCTGAGATGCGCTCCGAGGAATATTGCAGCACCGTTATCGCGACCAGGAAAAGGCCGCCCACGCCGGCCAGTCCGCCGATAAACCAGAAGAGCCTGGCTCCGCCGATAAACAGCATCACCGCGCCGACCAGGATGATGATGATCGAGGCGGACAGGTGCGGTTCCAGAAACAGAAGAACGACGATCACACCCAGTATGGCCGCGAACGGGGCGACGCCGTATTTGAAGGTTCCCATAAGGTTTCCGTAGCGACAGATCAGAGTGGCGAAGGACAAAATGACCCCGATCTTCGCGATTTCCGACGGCTGAATGCTGATTCCGCCGACGAGGATCCAGCGTGTTCCGCCGCCGCCCGCCGAACCGATCACGAGCACCGCAGCGAGCAGGACGACTGCCGCGCCCAGCACCCAGAGGGAAAACCTGCTGTAAAGCTTCAGCGGAACGCGCGAGGCGGCCAGCATCACCGCAACGCCCACCAGTGCGAAAACCAGCTGCCTTGTGAAATAATAAGTCGCGTTGCCGCCGGTTTCCTTGCTCAGGTCGTAATAGGCGCTGGCATAGCTGGCGGAGAGCACCATGACCACGCCGACGCCCAGCAGCAGCAGCGTCAGCATGAGAAACGGCACATCGACAGGCCCGCGCGAAATTGTCAGGTCGCGGCTGTGATCCTTGAGCGTTCTTTCTGCGGTTTGCACGGCTTCCGCCTCCTTTAACCGTTACGCTTGATCGCCGCCGCTTCAAACGGCGAACCTGTCCGATACGCCGAAAAACGACAGCAGGGCAAAAAGGGCGGATATGCCTGTAAAGAGCGCGAAAAGCTCTTTTTCCGTCCATTTTTTCCCCGTCCAGCCGCCTGCCTCAAGATGATGGTGGAAAGGCGCCATTTTGAACACCCTTTTTCCATGGCTGAGCTTGAAACAGCCGATCTGGATAATGTCGGAGAGCACCTCGAGAAGATACAGGATGCCCACCGTTACAATAATGAGCGGCATATCGAGGGCGATCGCCGTTCCGGCGACCGCCCCGCCGAGGAAAAGCGAGCCGGTGTCACCCATGAACACCTTGGCGGGATTGAAGTTGTAGATCAGAAAGCCGCACAGCCCGCCGAGAAGTCCCGCCGAGAAGATGCTGAGGGAGAGAAATTCCCTGCCCCAAACATAAGCCGTGGCGCAATAGAACAGAAAAACCGGGATCGAGGTGCCCGCCGCAAGGCCGTCCACCCCATCCGTGAGATTGACGGCATTGACCGTTGCCACAATCACAAAAATCAGAAAGGCGAAATAGAGCCAGGCCGGCATGATCCACTCAAGGCCCCAAAACGGGATGTAGAGGTTCGGCCTGATCAGCCCGAGGCTGCGCAGCAGATAGACAAACACCGCCGCGACCGCGACCTGAAGCAGGAACTTCTGCTTTGCCGTCAGGCCGAGGTTCCGTTTCTTTTTAAGCTTCTCGGCGTCGTCCAGAAAACCGATCACGCCGAAAGCCAGCGAGAGGCAGAGCACGATGATGTGCGCGTAATCCCCTTCGGCGATGCTTTCGCGGCCGGCTGTCAGGCAGGCTGCGACAACGCCCGCGATAAAGATCACCCCGCCCATCGTCGGCGTTCCGGCCTTGGCCCTGTGCCAGGCCGGGCCGTCTTCCCTGATCGACTGCCCCGCCTTGAGCCTGCGGAGCCACATAACCACGAGTTTTCCTAAGATCGCGGACGTTAAAAACGCTGTAATGAAAGCCGGAAGCAGCTTTTCTATCATCGGTTTGTTTCCTCCTCCAGTCGTTTCCCCGGACAGACACGGTCACGTCCGCTTCAGCTCTCCGAGATGCTCGGCCACAAGCTCTCTCTCGTCCATATGGCGCTTGGTTTTCCCGATTATCTGGTAGGTTTCGTGACCCTTGCCGGCAAGGATGATGAGATCGCCCGCCCGGTGGCTGTCGATTGCATACGCGATCGCCTCGCGCCGGTCCTCGATCACCCTGTACCGGTTTTTCGGGACCTTGACGCCCGCGAGAATATCCGTGATGATCGCGCCCGGTTCCTCCGTCCTCGGGTTATCGGAAGTGATTATAGCATAGTCCGCAAGACTTGTCGCTATATCGCCCATAATCGGGCGTTTTGCCCTGTCCCGGTCGCCGCCGCAGCCAAAGAGTACGACCACTCTGCCCACTGCCACCTCCCGCATCGATCTGAGGACGTTTTCGAGCGCGTCCGGCGTGTGCGCGTAGTCGATCAAGATGGTGAAGTCGTCCGGCGTCGGCACGACCTCCACTCTGCCCTTGACGCCCTTCGCCGTACGGAGAGCCTCGCATATCTGCGCGAGATCGAAACCGAGAAGCAGGCAGGCCGAAATGACGCCCATGGCATTATAGACCGAAAACCGGCCCGGGATTTCAAGATAGACCCGCTCGAGCCGGCCGCCCGTGAACGCGATAAACCGCACGCCCGACGGAGAGAGCCGGACGTCCTTGGCGATCAGGTCCGCTTCCGGCTTTGCTTCGGAATAAGTGAAAACGAAGCCTTGGGCGCGCTCGGCCATATAGCCGCCCCACACGTCGTCCATATTGATCGCGGCGGCGCTGCAGCGCATGCAAAGCAGAGCCTTTGCGCCCGCATATTCCGCCATCGTCCCGTGGAAATCAAGGTGGTCCTGCGTCAGGTTCGTAAAGACCGCGACCTCAAAATGCACGCCGGCCACCCGGTCAAGCGCGAGGGCGTGAGAGGAGACCTCCATAACGACGTATTTGCAGCCGCCGTCCGCCATCTCGCGGAAAAGCCTTTGCAGCTCATAGGCTTCCGGCGTCGTGCGTTCGGCCGGAAGCACGGCTGTGCCGATCATGTTCTGGTTCGTCCCGATCAGCCCAAGCTTTTCTCCGGTCAGAGTCTCCATGACATGCTTTATGAGCATCGTCGTCGTCGTTTTGCCGTTAGTCCCGGTCACGCCGATCAGCTTCATCTCCGCCGCAGGGTCGCCGAAATAGTTTCTCGAGACGAGGGCAAGCGCCTTCCGCGAATCCGCGGTAAGAATATAGGGTATTTCCGTTTCCGGCCTTTCTTCGCAGAGTACAACGGCCGCGCCGGCTTCGGCAGCTTTGCCGATATACCGGTGTCCGTCGCTTTCAAAGCCGCGGACGGCGACGAAAAGGTCACCCTTTCGCGTCCGCCTGGAATCGTGGCTGACATCGCTGATCTCCATGTCCGGGCCGGCGCCGTATTCCAGTATTTCAACATCCTTCAGCAAATCCCTGAGCTTCATCATTGGTCCTCGCTTTTTACGTCAGTATCGGCCGAGATCGCTCTTGTCCGCGACGGTGACCTCGATCACCGTTCCGTGCGCGGCAGCGGTTCCCGCGGCTATATTCTGACCGGTTACACGTACTGCGGCCGGATCCGTGAGCGGGCCGGAGGCCCGGATGTAGAGTGCGTAAGCGCCGAGCTGCTGCCGAGCGACACTGTAGCTCAGATCAGTCAGATCCGGAACTGTTTCCAGCGCGGCCGACGGTTCCGCGCCGCAGTAGAGGATCACTTGGCTGCCCGCCGCAACGACGCTGTTGGCCGCCGGGATCTGCGCCGTGACCGCCGCGCTCGTACCGATAACGCGGAAGGTCAGCCCGCTGCTTTCGGCCTTCGCGCCGGCCTCGGCCGCAGTCATGCCCGTCAGCTCCGGAACCGTCTTGTCGACTGTCTGCAGCTCCTGCTCGGTGTACTGCGGCTCCTTGCCCATATAGGGCAGGATATCCGCAAACATCTTTCCGACGGTAGGCGCGCCCATCTGTCCGCCGCTGATATAAACGCCCGTGCTGCCTGGGCAGTCCAGCAGCACCAGAACGGCGATTTTCGGATCATCGATCGGCGCGACGCCGACAAAGGAAACAATGTACTCCTTTTCCCCGGTTTGCGCCTCCAAGACCGTATTGGTGGAGGTTCCCGTTTTGCCGCCGATCCTGTAGCCCGCGACATAGGCATTTTTCCCCGTACCCTCGTTCTTATCGCCCACGACCTGCTCGAGCATCGCGCGGACCGTCCTGCTTGTTTCCTCACTGATGACCTGGCGAACGACCGTCGGCTCCGTTCTGGCATAGACGCTGCCGTCGGAATTGCGCACCTCCCGGACAATATAGGGCTTCATCAGATAGCCGCCGTTCGTGCAGGCCGAAACCGCCGTGATGAGCTGCAGCGGGGTAATAGTGAAGGTCTGGCCAAAGGAGGCAGCGGCGAGCTGGGTTTTATTATTGGGGTTCTCGAATTTATTTGCCGGCCACCAGAGGCTGCCGGCTTCTCCTCCCAGGTCTATACCCGTTTTGCCTGTGAGCTGGTCGTCCGGGTCGACGGCTGCGTCGAAGAAGCCAAAGGCCTCGCAGTAATCATAAAACTTTTCCGCGCCCACACGCATACCGATGTCGACAAAGGCGACGTTACAGGAATGCTGGAGTGCCTGAGTCAAGGTCTGTGCGCCGTGCCCTGGCGGCGACTTCCAGCACTTGACCGGATCGCGGCCCTCAACAGGCACGGAGCCGCCGCAGTAGAAGCTGTCGTTCAGGGAGACGGAGCCCTCGTTAAGCGCCATGGAAAGCGTCAGGATCTTGAAGGTCGAGCCGGGCTCATAGGTGTCGTTGATCGCCTTGTTGCGCCACTGCTTTCCCTGCGCCTCGCTGAGCAGCTCCGCCCTTTTCTCTTCATCCTGCTCCGCGTCGATCAGCGCCTGGATTTCGGGCGCGACCATCTGGTAATCGTTCAGGTCAAAGCTGCCGAGGCTCACCATCGCCAATATCTCGCCCGTCGTCACATCCATTGCGATCGCGGCCGCGCCGTTCTGCACATCGTAATCCCGAACAGCCTGCTCGAGATGCTTTTCCATGTAATATTGAATGGTCGAATCGATCGAAAGAACAATATCCTGCCCGTCCTCCGCGTCGTAGTAATCCTCGAAGCTGGTGAAGAGCATATCCGTCCCGGCGGCATTTTTCGCCCGGACGATACGGCCGTTGACGCCGCTCAGAATGTCGTCGTCATAATGCTCAATACCGTAGAGGCCCGCATTTTCCGTTCCGACAAAGCCGATGACCTGGGCGGCCAGACTGCCGTATGGGTAATAGCGTTTGCTGTCCTCCTCAAGCTTGATGCCCTTCAGGTCATGCGTGTTTTTAAACGCACGCACCTGGTCAGAGACTTCCGGTTCGACTTTTCGCGCGATGGTCTGATACCAGGACTCGGTATCGGCGGCCCTGGCCAGGATGGTCTCATAGTCTACGCCTAAGATCTCCGAGAGGCCCTGGGCGATCAGCGTTGCGTCCTCCTCGTAGAGCTTGATCTCCGCGGGACTGATGTAAATATTGTCGACGCTCGCGCTCATCGCAAGAATTTTCATGTTCGTATCGTAGATGGTCCCGCGCGCCGCGGTGACCGTCGTCTTCCTGATCTGGTTCTCGATCGCGGCCGTTTCATAAAAACCGTGGTCTAAAACCTGCAGCTTAAACAGCCGCAGACCCAGCACCAGAAAAGCAACTATGCCGCACACTATCAAAAGAAAAAGTGCGCGGCGGAGCATCATGGCGTTAGGCGTATCGGGAAAATTCAATTTTTGCCTCTTGTCCGGCATTTTGCTTCCTCCATCAGCCCCCCGGCAGAAGCCGGGCCTCATGCGCTCCATAGAAAGCGCTCCAGCCTTTCGCGCTCCGCCGGCTTGGGCCGCCGCGTTTTCAATTCGCCGCGCGGCCGTTTCCCGTCCGTAGTATCATACGCGTTTTACTGCCGGAAATATTCCGCTATCGACGAAAGCGCGCCGAAAAGCCTGTCTCCGAAGCTCTCGCCGTCGTCCTCGCCGCCGAGCACGACGGCCTTGTCCGGAACCGCGCCTGAAAGATAGAACAGCTGCTCCTCCCTGGGCCTCTGCATACCCAGCTCACGCGTTGCGTATTTTTCGATTTCAGTCAGGTTGAAAGCCTTTTCGTATTCGATCAGAAGCCGGTTCTGCGCGACCTTCAGCTCACCCAGCTGCTGTTCGAGCTTTGCCGCAGTGTCCGTCACCTCGGTCAGCTGTATTTTCGCCATAAGTGTGAAGACCAGCAATACCGCCGCGCAGATATAGCCGATGACGGCCAGCGGCGCGACGCTCTGCCCGGTTTTTGCATACGTCTCGGCGACGGTCTGTTCCCTCAGCCTCGGCGCGGCGGGAATAACGACTTGCCTGTCGACAGGCCTGTCTGTCCTTCCGCTGTATGTGCCTTCCCTGCCGTAATCATAGGCAAGGCTCCCGTAAACCGTGTCCGCGCTGTATTTCGTGTTCCTTGCAGAAGCGGCCATTGCCGTCCTCCTTTCCGCAGTGTTCTAAACTCTTTCCGCTACCCGGAGCTTCGCGCTCCTTGATCTGGGGTTTTCCGCGATCTCCTTTTCCGTGGGGAGAAGCGGCTTTTTTGATACGCGCCTGAGCGTCCGCGTGAAGCCGCAGACGCAGACCGGGAAATCCGGCGGACAGCTGCAGCCGTTTTCTCTTGAAGCGATGGCGTTTTTTACGAGCCTGTCCTCAAGTGAATGGAAGGAAATAACGGCGAGCCTTCCGCCGGAGGCAAGCCTTTCGGCCGCTGTATCCAATACCTCGGAAAGGGCTTCCAGCTCGCCGTTGACCGCGATTCTCAGCGCCTGGAAGGTTCTTTTCGCCGGATGCTGCTTTTCCCGCCGCGCGACGGCAGGCATTGCGCCTTTTATGATCGCCGCAAGCTGAAGCGTGGTTTCTATGCGCGTATCTCCGCGGTGCCGCACGATCGCCTCGGCGATCCTGGGCGCATAGCGCTCCTCGCCGAAATCGTAGAATATGCGTTTGAGTCTCTCATAGGTCCAGTCATTTACGACGTCTGCCGCCGTAATCCTGTCATCCCGGTCCATCCGCATGTCCAGCGGCGCGTCCGCCATGTAGGAAAAGCCCCGTCCGGGGTCGTCGAGCTGCGGGGAGGACACGCCGAGGTCAAAAAGCATGCCGTCCGCTTTATCGACATTCAGCAAATCCAGTATCACGTCCAGCTCGCGGAAATTGCCGTGGATAAGGCTGACCCGCGCCATCAGCGGCCCGAGACGCAGGGGGGCTTTTTCAAGCGCCGCCGCATCCCTGTCGATCGCGATAAGCCGGCCGCTCGATAAACGCCCTGCGATTGCGCAGGCGTGCCCGCCCATGCCGAGCGTCGCGTCCACATAAACGCCCTCCGGCTTGATGTTCAGACTATCGATACATTCGCCCAACATGACCGGATAGTGTCCGTATTCCACTAGAATTCCAGCTCCTCCATAACGGCGGCAATGTTCTCCGGCGTGGTTTCGACGGCATTCACGGCAGTCCAGCTTTCGCTGTCCCAGAATTCCACGTGGTTATTGCAGCCGATGACCGCCACATTTTTGGTCAGTCCCGCAAAGTCCCGCAAATTCTGCGGTATCAGTATCCGTCCCTGTCCGTCCGGCTCGCATTTTGCGGCGTAGGCGAAAAGGGGGCGCATTTTTCTCTGCTTAACATAGGGCATGGCGTCGACCTTTGCCGTAAACGCTGCCCAGCTTTCACCCGAGTAGGCGGAGAGACATTTATCCATCGAGAGGGTGACATAAAACAGACTGCCAAGCTCCTCGCGCAGACGCACCGGGATAGACAGACGCCCTTTTGCGTCCAGGCTGTGCTGGAATTCACCGGTCACGTTCCTGCCTCCCCCCCCGAAAAAGTCACTGCTGTGAAAAAACGCGCATTATCAGCATTTTAATGGGAATCTTAAACATTATGCCCCACTTTTCCCCACGCAAGTGTCCTCATTATAAGCGTGCAAAAAAAAAAAAGCAAGAGCAAAAACTGTCGTTTTTTCTCGCCGCGCCATCACATTAGGGGCGTCTTTTCACATCAGTCACTACAACTTGGGGCAAAAAATTGTTTACATAATTTTTTGCCCCAAGATATAGAAAAACGCGCCCGAAAAAAAATTTTTCGGGCGCGGTAAATTTATTTCTCCGCTTTGACGGCAACTCTCGCGCTGTGAATTCAGGTTCTGATGCTTTTATTCTTCCGAAAGCGCATCCGTCTCATCCGGCCGCAGGTTCCCGGCGGCCGGGCGCGCGCCGGCGAGACTGCGGAAACGGGAGCGCGACTGCCGGATCTCGTTCAGAGCCGCGGCGACCGCCTCCTCCGTCCGCCTCAGGGCGTCGTCGACATATTCGTTGGCGGCGCGTACCAGCTCTCTGGACTTTGTTTCCGAGCCGGCAACGATCTCATTGGCATGGGCGCGGGCGATCCGGGTGATCTCCTGCTCCTCGACGAGACGCCGGGCCTGATCCTCGGCCGCCTTCCGGATGGTCTCCGCCTCGCGCTTGGCGTTCGATACGAACTCATCGCGCGCGGCAAGCAGGCGCTTAGCCTCCGAAAGCTCGATCGGCAGCTGCGCTTTTATCTCGTCAAGAAGATTGAGCACGCTCTCGCGGTTGATCATACACTTGTCCTTGCCAAGAGGGACGCTCCAGGCATCTGCGACGGTGTTATAGAGAACCTCCAATAATTCGGTCACTTCATTTTCCATCTCGTTATCCATATCTTTACCTCCCGCTCAGGATTTTTTTGGCAATCTCGTCCGCCACAGCCTTCGGAACGTAAGCCGAAAGATCCGCGCCGTAAGCCGCGAGCTGTCTGACCGCCCTGGAGCTCACATAAGTATATTCGAGTTTTGCCGCTATGAAAAAGGTTTCGAGTCCGGGGTTGAGCCTTTTGTTGAACGCCGCCATGGTGGTTTCATATTCATAATCGATATGGTTTCTCAGGCCCTTTATGACGACGGGGCTTTCATACTGCTCTGCCAAGTCCGCGAGCAGCCCGGCCGAGGATGTGACCTCGACATTGGGGAGCTCCGCCACGGTTTTTCTGATCAGATCAATGCGCTCGCCGACATCGAAAAGCGGCGTCTTTTCGATGTTCATGACAACGCTCACCACAAGCCTGTCGAAAATCCGCGAGACCCGGCGGATGATATCGAGATGTCCGAGCGTAACGGGGTCGAAGGTTCCAGGATATATCGCGGTAATCATATGCGTCATCCTTCCCTTTCGCCGCGGCCGAAGACTGTGAGCCTGACCTTCCCGTATTTGTATTCACGTCCTTTAAAATATGGCGCGCTCAGAGCGGGAAGCTCCGCATCAAGACCAGTCTCACAAATAATTATACCACCATCTGACAATATGTCAAACTGAATAATTTGGCGCAGGACAGTGTCGATCAGACCACTTTTATACGGAGGATCGAGAAAAATCACATCGTACTTCCCACTTTGGGCTAAAAACGCCCGCGCGTCCCCCCGTATGACCTCCCCCTGAAGCCGGCACAGCGCGAGGTTGTCCCTGATGAGCCTGACCGCCTCCGCACTCTCGTCGACGAAGGTGACGTGCCTTACGCCGCGGCTCAGAGCCTCAATCCCGAGCTGACCCGTACCCGCGAAAAGGTCGAGCGCCCGCCTGCCCTCCAGGTCGAACTGGAGGATATTGAAGATCGATTCCTTGACCCTGTCCGCCGTCGGGCGTATATCCCTGTCCTTCGGCTCGCCCAGCCTTCTCCCGCGGGCAGCGCCGCTTATCACTCTCATACATTTTTCTCCGCATCCCCGTCTCCGGAGGCATCCGATCCGCCGGCGCGGAAATAGTCATAGACCGCCTGCGCCGTGTTTCTCGGAACGACCGCGTTCAACTCCTCGAAGCTCGCGGCCCTGATCGCCTTGAGTGTCTTGAAGGCCCTGAGCAGCGCATTGCGCCGGACCTCGCCCACACCCCTTATATCCTCGAGTCTCGAGCCGATCTCCGCGCTGCGCAGGCTGCGGTGGAATTCGACGGCGAACCTGTGCGTCTCCTCCTGAATGCCGCCGATCAGCGCGAATACGGCGGGATTGCCTGTCAGCCCGATCTCCCTGCCGCCGGGGCAGACCAACGCCCGGGTACGGTGGCGCTCATCCTTGACCATGCCAAGCACGGGAACGGAAATACCAAGCTCCCGGAGCACCCGACCGGCAAGGTCCGCATGGACGGCGCCGCCGTCGATCAGGAGCAGATCCGGCAGCGACGAAAACCTTTCATCGCCGTCCGCATAGCGCACGAACCGGCGCCGGACGGCCTCCCGCATACTGCCGAAATCGTCCTGCCCGCTGCTTTCCCTGATTCGGAATTTCCGGTAATCACGCTTGAGCGGCTTTGCGTTCACAAACACCGTCATCGCGGCGACGATGCCGAAGCTTCCGGTATTCGAAATATCAAAGGCCTCGATCCGGACCGGAAGCCTGTTGAGCTGAAGCGTCTCCTGAAGCCATTCGAGCGTTTTCTGCCGCCGCTGAGCCGCTGTTGTGAAGCGCAGGCATTCCTCCCTGGCGTTAAGCATGGCCTTTTCAACGAGAAAGCGCTTACCGCCCCGCCGCGGGACCTCAATATACACCCGGCGGCCGGCGGCTCCGGTCATAAGCTGTGCGACGTCGGCCAGATCCTCTGTCTCGAAGGGCAGAAGCAGGCTCTTCGGCCATGCGCCGCGTATCGCGTAATATTGCCGGATCAGCGCGGAAACCGCCTCGGCGTCGCTCTCGAGCGGCTCGTCCAGCAGCTCAAAGTCCTTGCCGACAAGATTCGCGCCGGAATAGTGCAGCACCGAGAAGCAGGACTTTGCGCCGCGGAAGAATCCGACGGCGTCGGTGTCCGACCCGACCGCGCCGATGACCGCCTGCCGGTTCGACAGGCCCTCCAGCGCGCGCAGGCGGTCACGCAGACGCGCCGCCTGCTCAAAGCGAAGCGCATCAGAGGCTATGCGCATTTCCCGCTCGAGTGAAGCTTTCAGCTCGGCGGATCTGCCGTTCAAGATCATCTCCGCGTCGCGTATCCGCGCCTGATACTCGGCAACGCCCGAATTTCCCGCGCAGTAGCCCGGACAGGCGCCCATGTGAAAGTTCAGGCATGGCCTGCTCTTTCCGAAATCGCGCGGAAATTTCTTTTCGCAGACAGGCAGCAGCAGCGCCTTGCTCACCGTGTCGATAAGCGCACGCGAAAGCCCACGGCCGCCGAAGGGTCCGAAATATTTTGCCCCGTCGCCGGCCATTTTGTTCACGATCGTAAAGCGCGGGCATTCGCTTTTGACATCCAGGCGAATGAACGGATAGGCCTTGTCGTCCCGCAGAAGGATGTTATAATGCGGCTGGTGGCGTTTGATCAGCGCGTTTTCCAGAACGAGCGCCTCAAACTCCGAGGCGGCGACGATCACGTCGAAATCGCGCACCTTGCCGACCATGGCGGCCGTCTTCGGCTCGTGCCCGCCCCGGAAATAACTCGTCACGCGGTTTTTAAGCGTTTTTGCCTTACCGACATAAATGACCTCGCCTTTATCGCCGCGCATCAGGTATACCCCCGGCAGGAGCGGAAGGCGGTTCGCTTTTTCCCGCAGTTCGCCAATCAGCAAGGTCTCACCTCGTTTCGTCTGTCCGTCCCGCGCCGGCCGCGTGCTTTGCGAACCAAAAAAATAGGGCGTGCCAGAGCACGCCCCCGATGCATTTTTTCACTCTGAGAAGTCGGATGCTATGAGCGCCGCCAAGGTGTTCAGCGCGTCTTTCTCATCGCTCCCGTCTGCAACGAGATTAACGGAAGTGCCCTTGACAATGCCGAGAGACAGTACCCCCAAAAGGCTCTTTGCGTTGACCTTGCGGTCATCCTTCTCGATCCAAATACTGCTTTTGAACTCATTCGCCTTCTGAATAAAAAACGTTGCCGGCCTGGCGTGCAGACCCACCTGATTATTGATCGTTACTTCTCTTGTAAGCATTATCGTCACTCCTTAATGTTATGACAAAATGGCATATCTTCGCATGTATCTTCTTGTTATTTTAACAAAACGGGCCTTAAACGTCAATCGGTTTTACTGTTTTTGTGATGTTGCACAGCTTGAATAATTTTCTCACAAAGCTTTTACCTCAGTTCGACAACCGTCACCCCGGTTTCACCCTCGCCATAGCGTCCGAGCCGGAAAGACTTCACCGCGCGGTTTGTTTTCAGGCTCTGCTGCACCGCCGCCCGCAGCGCTCCGGTGCCCTTTCCGTGGATAACGGTGACCTTTTCCAGCTTCGCCATGACCGCGGTATCCAGATACCTTTCAAGCACGGTGACCGCCTCGTCCGTCATCATGCCGCGCAGGTCAAGCTCCGCGCTTGCCGCCTCGCGCCTGAGCGCGACGGCGCTTTCCCTGAAAGCCGGCTTTTGATCGGCCGGGTCTCCGTTTTCGATCAGGCAGACCTCGTCCTCGCGCGCGTTTGTCCTGAGGATACCCGCCTGAAGCGTAAGCTGCCGGTCCCCGGAAACGGCCAGCACCCGCGCCCTGACGCCCATCGAGAGGATCTCCACCACGTCCCCGGCCTTCACGGGGCGCGCGGACTTTTTGGACTCAGCCTGCTTTTCCGCGCGTTCGGCCAGCCGGCCGGCCGTCTCGTTCAGGCTGCGGCGCAGCTCAGCGCGCGCCTCGTTCTCACGCAGGTGGTCGTGCGCTTTCACCTGCCGCTGCCGCATCCGGTCCAGCTCGTCGAAAGTGCGCTCAGCCGTCTTTTTTGCGTCCTCGAGTATCCGGCCGGCATCGCGCCGCGCCTTTTCGTCCGCCTTTTCCAGCCTGACAGCCAGTTCACGGCGCAGAAGCTCCGCCCTTTTCGCGGCTTCCCCGGCATCGCGCAGCTTTTTCTCCGCTTCCTCCCGGTCCTTTTCGAGCAATTGCCGCTGCTTTTCAAGCTTTTCGATGGTTTCTTCAAAGCTGGCGCGGCCCTGGTCGATCCGGCCGCGCGCGTCGTCGATCACCCGCGGCGGCAGCCCGAGCCTTTCGCTGATGGCAAAGGCGTTCGACTTTCCCGGAACACCGATCAGCAGCCGATAGGTCGGACGCAGGGATGTCACGTCGAACTCGCAGGAGGCGTTCTGAACGCCGGGCGCCGTCGTGGCGTAGACCTTCAGCTCTGCGTAATGCGTCGTCGCGGCGATCATCGCGCCCTTTTTGCGCGCGTCCTCGATGACGGCGACAGCCAGCGCCGCACCCTCGACGGGGTCCGTGCCCGCGCCCAGTTCGTCAAAGAGCACAAGGCTCCTGTCGTCACAGGCTTCCAGTATCCTGACGATAGTCGTCATGTGCGAGGAAAAGGTCGACAGCGACTGTTCGATGCTCTGCTCATCGCCGATGTCGGCGAGCACGCCGCGGAAAACCGGCACGCAGCTTCCGTCCGCCGCGGGAATATGCAGGCCGCAGGCCGCCATCACACACAGCAGGCCGAGGGTTTTCAGCGATACGGTTTTGCCTCCGGTGTTCGGCCCCGTTATCACCAGCGTTCCGTAAGCCCCGCCCAGCTCGATCGTGACCGGCACCGCCGTATCCTTCGGCAAAAGCGGATGGCGCGCGTTCTTCAGGCTCACACGCCCTTCCGAGATGACCGGCTCCCGGCAGTCCAGCCTGCAGCTGAGCTTTGCCCGGGCGAAAATGCCATCCAGCTCGATCAAAATGCCGAGATCGCGGATAATATCCGCCGCATGCGCGCCGCATTCGGCGGATAACGCCATGAGGATGCGCTCGATTTCGCGCTTCTCCCTGGCGTAAAGCTCGCGCAGCTCATTATTGGCCTTGACCGCCGCAGCCGGCTCGATAAAGAGCGTCGCCCCGCTCGAGGAAACATCGTGAACAAGCCCCGGAACGCTCCCCTTATGGTCGGCCCTGACAGGCACGACGTAGCGCTGTGAGCGCGTGACGATAATCGGCTCCTGAAGCGCCTTCGCGTAGGCCGGAGAGGAGATGATTTTTTGCAGCGTCTCGCGCACGCGGGCGGCGGCCGCGCGGATGAGCCTGCGTATTGTCGCAAGCTCGGGGCTTGCCGTGTCCGCTATCTCGTCCTCGTCCACGATACAGGCCGTGATCTTCTCCTCGAGATACTTATTCGCCGTCAGCGCGGAAAACAGGAACGCGATGCCGTTTCCGCCGCCGGTTTCCCCTGAGGCATAGGCCCGCACCGTTCGCGCGGCCTGCAAAACGCCCGCGACATCCAGCAGCTCGCGCGTATTCAGCAGGCCGCCGATATCCGCGCGGGACAGGGACGGGCGCACGTCCTTGACGCCGCCGAAAGCGGGACTGCCCCGGAGCGCCAGCAGGGCCTTTGCCGCACTCGTTTCGCTCAGCCTGCGCCCGGCCTCATATGCGCTGTCGGCGGGACACAGAACGCGCGCCTTCTCCTTGGCCGGCGCGCTGACCGCCTCCCTCGAGAGCAGCCCGAGCACGGCGGGAAGCTCCAGCGTCCTGACCGATTTTTCATACAGCTCCGTCATATTTTTCTCCGCAATAAGGATAATTATGAGTCTTGAACGTTTTTCCAGTAGTCGAGCGCCGCAAACCGCCGCTCGAGCTGGGCACGGACATAGGCCTCGCAGCAGGCGCAGAGCAGCTCCGCGGAGGTCCCGTCAAGCGTAAAAGAGAAAATTTTCCGGCTCTCCGCGCCCGCGATGTGCCGCATCGCAGAAAGCGCCGCGCCATCCAGCGGATAAGCCCCGCCGTACTCGCCGCCCCGGCAGGCGCCGCAGAGCGCGGTCCCGCCGGCGACGCTGAAAACCGGAGCCTCAGGCGAGCCCGAACCGCACACGGGGCAGGCGCCGAGCGCCGGCTCGTACCCGGAAAGGCACATCAGCCGCAGCTCGAATACGGCTTTGATATGTTCCGGCGGATAGCGCCCCTGCGACAACGCGAAAAGACTGTTCAGCCCCAACCGGAGCACCTCGGGATTCGGGCTGTCCTCGTCCGAAACGGCCTCCAGCAGCTCGGCAAAATACGTACCGAGCGCAAGCGGAGCGATGCCGCTCCGCAAGCCCAGGAACTGTTCGATCGAGAGCGCCTCGCCGACGTACCATTTCCCCCGATTTTCAAACAGCGTCATCTCCGAAAACGTCAAAAGCTGACACGCGGCGGCGATCCTGCTGCTCCCGCGCATCACGCCCCGTGCGGAAACGGTGAGCTTTCCCTCGTCCTCCGTGAGAACGGTCAGGATCTTGTCCGCCTCTCTGTATTTGGTCTCTCTGAGAATCAAGCCCTTTGTCGTCTTAAACATATTATGTAAACCATAGCCGTGCCGACCCGCGATCGTTCTTTTTTTCATGTCCCCAAGCGGGTCAGAAAAACGCTTGCCGGAACACCCGCGCCGCAAGGCCTTTTCAAGCCCCGCTTGCGGAGTCCTTCACGGGCCGGCACGGCCTTCCTTAAAAACGGATACGGGCGCTTTCACCCGTCCCGCTAAAAGCGAGACAGTCCCTGAGCGGTATTTCAGGCCTGTTCATTTTTTCTTTCAAGGCTGACCTGTACAACAGGTAGCAGAACGGTTCGCCTGTTTCGCAAAACATACCCCACAGACCGGAGTCCTTCATAAAGACCTCACCTCGCCGACCTTAGTATGCGCCGCCGCCGCCGCGATATTATGAGAAGCATCCGGTAATTTCTGCGCCGTTTTTCAAAAAAATGCAGGTCTGCACATCATTCCCTGTAACCGAAATTTCGCAGCAGCCTGTCATTGTCGCGCCAGTTCTCCCGGACCTTGACCCAAGTCTGCAAAAACACCTTCGTACCCATAAATTTTTCAATGTCGGCGCGTGCAAGCGCGCCGATCTTTTTCAGCATCTCGCCGTTTTTCCCGATTATGATGCCCTTATGACTGGCTTTTTCACAATAGATCGTCACATCCCAATCGATGATCTCGGTATCCTCACGTTCGGAAAAACGGGTGACAACGACCGCCGTGCCGTGCGGAATTTCCTTTTCAAGGCAGCAGAGCAGCTTTTCGCGCACGATTTCGGCGCAGATCTGCCGTTCCGGCTGATCCGTAACCATACCTTCCGGAAAAAGCTTCGGGCCTGGCTTGGCAAATTTTTCTAAAACCTGCATCAGTTCCTCCGTCCCGTCGCGGTTTTTTGCGCTGACGGGCAGGATCGCGTCGAAGCCATGCTGTTTGTCATATTCCGCGATCACGGCGAGCAGCCGCTCCTTGGGAACCGTGTCGATCTTATTGATGACAAGCACCGAGGCGCATTTTGCGCGCCTGACCTTCTCGATCAGCGCCAGCTCCTGAGGCCCGGCTGAGGGGACCGGCTCGACCATCAGGACGATCGCGTCCACGTCCGCTACGCTCTCGGTCACGACCCTGACCATATAATCGCCGAGCTTCGTCCGCGCTTTATGAAAGCCCGGCGTGTCTATCAGGACGAGCTGTATATTTCCGCGGTCGATGATGGCGCGGATGCGGTTACGCGTGGTCTGCGGCTTGCCGGAAACGATCGCGACCTTTTCGCCGGCAAGCGCGTTGGTCAGCGTGGACTTGCCTGCGTTCGGGCGGCCTACGACGCTTATCATCGCAGACCTTGTACTATTTTCCATAGGTATCCTTTTCTCTCTTTCCGCCCCGCACGAAGAACGCGAAGGGTATCAGCGTCAATACAATAATGACCGCGGCCGCGGTACGCGCCTTGAAAAAGCCGAGCGCCGCGGCAAGGCTTCCGGCACGGAAAAACACCAGCCCGCCGACAGCGGCTGAAGCGGCGGCCGCGCAGAGAACGGCGCCTGCCGCCGCATCCTTGGCAAGCTTTATCCCGTCCGACCGACCGGGATGTACGGCGTCGCAGAGCTTTTCCATCGCAGTGTTCAGGCATTCGAGCGCCGTTACGAGTCCGACGCAGCTCAGCACCGCTGACCACTCGCCCGCGGAAAGGCGCGTCACGAAGCCGGCAATGATGACATAGAACGCAAAGCAGAGATGTATCCGCATACAGCGCGCGTTTTTTACCGTGTCGGTTATTCCGCGGAAAGCGTATCCTAAGCTCTTCATTTTTCTTCCGTTCCTCCGAGGCGCGCCATGACCGCCTTCTCCCGCGCGCGCATCCGCCCTTTCATCGCGCCCTCGTCGAGGTGGTCGTAGCCGAGCAGGTGCAGCACGCTGTGGACTGCCAGATACTGTATCTCACGCCGGATCCCGTGGCCGAATTCCGCACCCTGAGCGGCCGCCCGTTCGAGCGAGAGCGCGATGTCTCCCAACAGCACCCGGCCTGTTCCCGGATCCGTTTCGGCGTTTTCGGGGTCGAAGCCGCCGGGAGAAAATTCGTTCAGCGGAAACGACAGCACATCCGTCGCGCGGTCGATATTGCGGTATGCCAGATTGCGCGCACGTATCCCCGCGTCGTCCGTCAGCAATACGCCGATCTCGCAGGAAACGGCGATATGCTCGGCCCTCAGCGCGGCCCTCGCCGCCTTTCCGATCAGGCGTCCCGCCTCCGAGACGCCAAGCCCGCGCTTATCGCGCGAAACCGCGATTTTATGACTCATTGATTTTTCCTCTTGAACGTCCTCTGCGGCGCGTTTTGCGCGCGCTTTCTGTCCTGCGCCTCGTAGGCCGCGATGATCCGCTGCACCAGCACATGGCGCACAACGTCCGCCCCGGTAAGCCGGCATATCCGGATATCCGCGACATCCGCGAGCACCTTCATCGCTTCCTTCAGGCCGCTGAGCTTGTCCTTCGGCAGGTCTATCTGGGTAATGTCGCCCGTGATGACGGCCTTCGAGCCGAAGCCGAGACGCGTTAAAAACATTTTCATCTGCTCGGGACCGGTATTCTGCGCCTCATCGAGAATGATGAAGCTGTCGTCGAGCGTCCGGCCGCGCATATAGGCCAGCGGCGCGACCTCGATATTTCCGCGCTCGAGGTATTTGGTGTAGGTCTCCGCGCCGAGCATATCGAACAGCGCGTCATAGAGCGGGCGCAGATAGGGATCGACCTTGCTCTGAAGATCACCCGGCAGAAAGCCCAGCCGCTCACCGGCCTCGACAGCGGGCCGCGTCAGGATAATCCGGTTGACCTCCTTGTTTCGGAAAGCTGCCACCGCGCAGGCGACGGCGAGATAGGTCTTGCCCGTTCCGGCAGGCCCGATGCCGAGCGTGACCGTGTTATTTGTGATGGCTTCCACATAGTCCTTCTGGCCGATGGTCTTGGCCTTGACGGGCTTTCCCTTGCTCGTGATGCAGATCACGTCGCCCGCGATCCTGCCGATTTTGCTCTCCGCGCCCTCGCGCACAAGCGTGATGATGTAGCGGACGTTCTGCTCGTCGATGTTTTCCCCGCGGGCGGCGAGGGACAAAAGCCCCGAAATGGCTTTTTCCGCGAGCATGACGTTTTCGGCCTCGCCTGTGATATGGAGCTCCGCGTCCCTGTCGACGACCTTGACGGAAAGCTCGGCCTCGACGATGCGTATGTTTCTGTCAAAGGAGCCGAAAACGCTGATGATCTGCTCCATACGGTCAACGGGCATGATTCTCTCTGTCATGCGGTATTTTGATCCTCTCCGGCGGCTGATGCCGCGTTTATCTCTCCGGCGGTCATGCCCGCCCGCTTTGCGATGTCCTGCCTGCATTCGGCGCGAAGCGTGCCGACAGCGCAGTCCCCGGCGATCGCGAAGGTGAATTCGGCACTTGTGATCTCGCCGGCTTCGCCGAGACGCGTCTCGAGCTCGGCGTTGACGCGCGTCCTGAGCCGCAGCTCCGCCGCTTTCTCAGTGCGCAAAGCGTCCGTCAGCACATAGCGTTCCGAAACCTCCCGCACAATTGTGACGGGCAGTTCGAAAAGCCCGGCAATACCGAGCCGGTGTTCCCTGATGATATTATCACAATCGCTATCAGAAATTCCACTCTTAGTATAAAAATTTATACGCGTGCCGCCGATAACGAGGGCATATCGGGTCTTTTTTTCGCCCGTATATTCCTTTCGGCTGTATACAAGCGGCACGACCGCGGAAATTTCATGCCAGGTCCGCGCCATGACGCTGCCCTCGGCGCGGACGATCTTCGTCCCGGCGAAGCTGCTCGGCACGGCGCCCGTAATAAGCGTATCGTTTTGCGCTGCGGTCTGCCCTTTGCGCATCAGCGGATAACCGCGCAGGACGCTCACGCTCTCGATGATCCCCGGCTCCCGCGCAACCAGCTTTACCGCCTCGTCCTCACCGGCAAGCGCCGGGGCCTCTGTCCGCTCGCGCACCTCGACCAACGCCCGCGACCCGAACACGCTGACGCTGAGCCATTTCAGCTCCGGGATCTTCAGGAGTACCAGGCTTCTGACGCTGTCGCTCGTCAAAGCCGGCCAGAAGCTCCCGATGCGGACGCCGCTGTCTTCAAGGGCATTCAGTATCTCGATCTCGCTGACCGTTTCCGCACCCGTTATTTCGATTTTCCAGATAAAAAAGGACGACGCTGCCAAAATCGCCAGCAGCAGGAGCGGAAGTATCCAAAGCACATAGCGCTTTCTGAGCTTTTTTACTTCGACCGGGAAGCCGCTTTTTTCAAGCAGCGCGATTTCACAGCGGCATTGTTCGGCGAAGCCCACGACCCGCTCCGCCTGTCCCAGCCGTACCTTGAATACGAGCGTCAGCTCGTCCTCGGGATAGGCGCTCCAGAAATCGATATTCTCGGCGGCACAGCGGTCGATCAGCCGTGTCGGTTCCGCCCCGACGGCCCTCAAAACAGCGTAACCCCGCGCCTCATCTGAAAATCTTTCCAAAAAAGCCCGCCTCCCTCAGCACAGCTCGACGGCGACAATGATGCCCCGGACAACCATCTGCATCCGATCCATCGCCGCAAGCTCAAGCGCCTGTCCGCGTATCTGAACAAGCCGATTTCTGCTCCGCACCTCGATAAGCGCATGGGAATAGGTCTGCAATCCGCCGTGGTTTTCTATCAACAGCTCGCTTCCGCCGGAGAGCGTAAGCCTCGGCACCCCCGGAACGAGCTCCGCGGGCAGCCTCAGGGCCTCGGCTAACGGCCGCCTGTGCCGCACTTTTCCCAAGCAACTCACCACCTCAAGCAAGTTTATGCGCGCGAAAACCAATTTAGCAGTTTGCGCCGAAACGCGCAAATCGGACGCTTTGTCCACATATGCTTTAGGGATCAGAGGGTGGTGTTATATGTTGAACAGGCTTTCTTTTATTATCGCGGTCTTTCTCGCGCTCTGCGCGTTCACCGGGCTGATACTCTGCCCGGAGGTCTCGGCGGCCGGCGCGCGTGCGGGGCTTATGCTCTGCTCCGGTATCATTATTCCCGCACTTTTCCCGCTCTCCGTGGCGGGCAACATTTTTCTCGAGCTGGGACTTCCGGGCAGGCTCTCAAAAGTTTTCTCTCCGGCTATGAAAAGACTTTTCGGTGTCTCCGGCGCGGGGACGGCGGCTTTTTTCCTGGGAATCGCCGGGGGCTATCCGTTAGGCGCGATGGCGGTTTCGGAGATGTACGCAAAGCGCCTGCTGCAAAAAAAAGAGGCCGAGCGCCTTCTCGGCTTCTGTGACAATTCCGGCCCGGCTTTCGTCGTCTCCGTCGCGGGCGGCGCTGTTTTCGGCAGCGTCAGGCTCGGCTTCTTCCTCTACGCCGCGCACATATTTTCCGCCGTGCTGACCGGCATGCTCCTGAACGGCGGCAGGGCGGGCGAGAGCGCCGCGCCGCCCGTCCGGCGCGTCAGCCTCTCGGCCGCGTTCAGCGACAGCGTCAGGCGCTCGACGGCGGCG
>JAISDV010000200.1 GCA_031264545.1 Oscillospiraceae bacterium
ATTTTATTATCTCCGGCGTAACGCTGGGCAATTCCGCCTTCTGGTCCATGAATTTGATTCTTTGTGAAAACGCCCTGGTCCGCGGTGTAAATTTTATAAGCACCAGCAGTAACAGCGACGGCTGCAATCCCGAATCGAGCAGAAATATCATCATCGAGAACAACCGTTTTGCCAATAAGGACGATAATATCGCGCTCAAGTCAGGCCGCGCAAATAACGGCAAGCTGAGAAACAAAGCGACCGAGCGCGTCATCATCCGCGGTAATGAGCACTATCAGGGTTCGGGCATCAGCGTAGGCAGCGAAGCCGCGGGCGGCGTAAAAAATATCTTTGTAGAGAATGACTTCTGGAATGGAAGACGCGACCAGCTCGGCAGCAACGCAGATGAAAATCTGCTGCGCAGCGTATTCAGAATAAAAAACGCAAACAGCCTTAACGCCGCTTTTGAGAACATATATTTCCGTAACTGCCCAATTGGCGGCCTGCGCGAGAACATTGTCTTCATTGAGAGAACCGCGGACAACGAATTTGTCTATTCTACCGGCGCGATTTACGGAGCCCTTAACAATACGCCCGCGATCCGCAACATTGCCCTGTCCAACCTGTTCACCGTAGCAAACAGGGTGGACGGCAAGGTTGACAGCCTGTTCCAGGGGGCTTTCTTTGAATCTGAAACGCAGGATTTGCGCCCTGTGACTGGCGTCTATATGAAGGACATCGATCTGGTTTCTTCAGGAATCAACCAAAATTATAAGTATATGCTGGTCAACAATGCAATCAACGTCCAAATGTACAACGTCCGCATGAACGACAAGGTTTACAATACTGAACATGCCATTGAGCTGACCAATGTGAAAGCGAACGATACGACGCTCGGCTCGGATACCACGGCGGTTACATCGGCAGGCAGCGACGGCACCCTTGTCGTCACCGGTATCGTCGAGACCGATATTGTGGATTTTGAGACAGTTGGCTCGGTGCGCGTATCCTATGATGTTGATAATTACCTCATCAAAGAAAACAATCAATTCTTAGAAACAAATGCCCACTGGGCGAGCGCAGCGCTGTCTGAGGAGTCGGACGGAAAGGTCCATTTCACGGCCACTCTCGTTGGCGTGGGCGCCGATATCCACGACTTGGCCGTTGTGGCAAAGTCCAATAAACTCCCGCATTATGCCGCAAACGACAACAAAAATGCCAGAGGCACTGCCGATATGGTGTACTGCGCCGCAAATGCGTACCGTATCGACGTAGAGGGCCTGCTGCGCGCCATGAAGGCGACCTATGAGTACGCGCCGGCTTTGACACCCTTCCACAATGTGCCTGTTTTGCTGATTGGCGATAGCGTGACCGTCAAGGTGAATATTGCCGACGCAAAGACAGGCGCGCCTGTGGCGGGCGCAGCCCTTGTTATGCCGGCGACATCAGGCAGCTGCAGGCTGACTGTAAATCCGTATACAACGCAGGATGGATATACCTTCAGAATTACGGGTCAAGGCTCTGCGGCGACGAATCGCGCCCACATTGTTATGGGAATCACTTGCGCCGGCTACGCCGACTTTGTGCACTCTTTCAGAAGAGTGACAGTTGTAAAGGATCTTGTTGAGCTGGCGAAGATCATTCCGGCCGCCTATTTGACGGACACGTATTTCCCGCTGCTCGGCGCTGGTGCGTAGCCCGAGGTGTTTGCGAGCCGATCGTTCAACAGCCGTCCCCTGCCGCTTTAGATCGGCAGGAGACGGCTGTTTTTATCGCTTGCGAATCAAGGTTTTTGCTTTGCCGCGGCTTACAGCTCCTGCAGCGCTTTTCGTACGGAGCCGGGGCCCTGGGAGAGCCGGGCCAGCAGCTCGGTCACCCGCCGGGCGAGGCCGGCCTCGTATAAGTCCACGCCGAAGATGGACGCGTCGGACAGGAGCCCGGGCAGCTCGCTCAGACCGGCGCGGGCGGAGTCCAGCAGGGGATCGGGCGAGCAGTCGAAGGGCTGGCCCGCATCGTCCACACCCTGCAGATACCGCAGCCAGCCCGCCAGCACCAGAGGAATGGCCCTCAGCTTGAGGACATCCCGCTCGGGAGCGCGGAGATAGGCCTTGATGGTCTCACCAAAACGGATGGGCAGCTTCTGTGAGGTGTCGCAGGCGATCCGCTGGGGCGTGTCGGGCATGAAGGGATTGGGCAGGCGTACCTTTACGACGTTATCAATGAAGGCCTTGGGGTCCAGAATCCCGGGATTCACCACCACGGGCAGACCCTCGGCATAGCCTACCGTCTCGATGAGCCGCACCAAATCTGCGTCCCTCATCTCGTCGCTGATTTTTGTGTATCCCAGCAGACAGCCGAAGATTGCCAAAGCGGTGTGCAGGGGGTTCAGGCAGGTACAGACCTTCATTTTCTCAACCTTGTCCACCGTTTCCCGGTCGGCGAAGATGACGCCGCCCTGCTCCAGGGGAGGCCGGCCGTTGGGGAAATGGTCCTCAATAACCAGCCACTGGGTCTCCTCCGCGTTGACGAAGGGGGCGATGAAGGTATGCTTTGCGGTTACGGTGCCCTCGGTATCTTCAAAGCCGCAATCGGCCAGCATCCGCTTGACGGCCTCGTCAGGCCTGGGGGTAATCTTGTCGATCATGCTCCAAGGGAAGGAGACCTTTGCCGGGTCGTCCATATAAGCGGCGAAGCCGGGTTCGACGAGCCCGTTTTGAGTCCACTCTCTGGCAAAAGCGGTCACCGCGCTGCGCAGCTTGTCGCCGTTATGGGAGCAGTTGTCCATGCTCACAAGGGCCAGGGGCAGCGCGCCGGCGAGATACCGCTCGCAGCACAGGGCGGCCAGCTTTCCGATGTAGCTGGCGGGGGCCGCGGGCCCGGCCCGGAAGTCGGCGGCCACCTCGCGGAGAAGCGAACCGTCCCCCCGCACCAGGCTGTAGCCCTTTTCGGTGATGGTGAAGGAGACCAGCTGCAGACTGGGGGCGCGGAAAAGCGCTTTCAGCCGCGCAAAGTCCCGGACATTGCCGCTGTCCGCTTTAAGGGCCTCCGTTACGCTGCCCACTACGGTCTTTTCGATGGAGCCGTCGGCCTTCAGCGTCACCAGGAGGCTCAGGTTGTCATGCGGGTCAAAAAGCGCGTCGATGATCTCATAATCGTAGCCCTCGGCCACGATGATTCCGGTGCTCGCCGCGCCGTCGTTCAGCAGCTTCTGCTGCACCGCTGCCGGGAAGGCGCGGAAGATGTTGCCCGCGCCGAAGTGAAGCCACGCAGGGGCTTTCGCCGTCTCGGCGGCCAGAAGCGCCGGGTCAAACTGAGGCAGCGCGATGCCTGCGGCAGCCCACTGGGCGCGGTTTTCCAATGCGGTTCGGTTTAAATTCATGGACATCCCTCCTTGTGCTGACCAATATCAGCCGATTGCGAAACGCGAAAAAGCGAGAGAAAACAAGGGCTTAGCGCTTCTAAGGTATCTGACGTTCCGCAAAGCCGGCAAGCTTCACAACCACAAACTGTGCCGCCGCGTGCGCGTGCGCGCCGCCTGATCTTCGACAATCGAACACTTTTACATGAATCCGGGGCCTGTTCTTCTGCGCCCACTTTTGCGCCTGTCCGCGCGTTTCTTGCTGTCGCCTGCCTGGCGGCTTCTTTTATCCCAGACTTTCGCAATCGGCTATTAATAAATATAACAGATTCCATAAGAAAAATCAATCGTGAACGTTAACTTCACCCAGAAAACGCATAAAATGCGTAAAAACCTTATATTTCAAATTTACGGATAAATTCATCGGGTCCGTGCAGGGGCCTGTCCTCAGTTGTCCGGTTTGCGGTCAAAGACAATCCGGGACGGCATAAAAGCGCATCGCGCTCTGCGACTTACCTTTATATATGGATATGGCGTTCATGCGTTTGCCGTGCCAAAATTCAGCGGACGGATTGTATTATGCGCCAGAACAAGATATAATTAAATATATCAATATGCGTATTGGAAACCATGTGAAATGAGGTGACATACATGGAATACTTTCGCAAAACAGTAAGCAGCGATACTTTAGCGCCTATTTTTGATTTACCGGCGGGCCTGCGGAACAGGAACGTCGAGGTTATCATCCTGCCGGCAGATATCGGGACAGGTGAAAAGCCCCGCCGCAAATCTGCGAAAGGGTGCCTTAAAAAATATGCGGACCCGGCGCTGGTCTCATTGGAGAAAGGCGCTTGGGCAAAAGCGGCGGAGGGGAAATATGCGGATCGTTGACGCAAATATCGTTCTCCGATATCTTCTTGCCGATAACGAAGACCTCTCAGGGAAAGCCGCGCAGATTATCGACAACAATCGGATCAACCTTCCTATCGAAGTGCTTTGCGAAGTGGTGTATGTTCTGGAAAAAGTATATAAAGCCGAACGCAAGGACATTTGCGGTGAATTGACCGCCTTTTTGAGTGACACGGACACGATTTTGCCGTATCGCGAGGCGGTGTTGTCGGGACTCCAGCATTACGCCGCTGAGAAATTGGATTTTGTGGATTGCCTTCTGGCGGGATACGCCGAAGCTGAAAACGCGGAGATCCACACCTTTGACAAGAACTTGAAAAAATTGATCGGCCGGAACGAAAAACGGGGATAGGAAAGCGCCGCTAAAACAGGGGTGCTTAATAACTGCGTTTAGTTTTTTATCCGAAAAGGAGGGTATTATGAGTAAAATTCTTGTGCTCGGCGGCGCGGGCTATATCGGCTCGCACACCGTTTATGAGCTTCTGGATGAGGGCTTTGAGGTCGTCGTGGCTGATAATCTCGAAACCGGCCACAGGCAGGCCGTGCACCCGGGAGCGGCGCTCTGCGTCGGCGATATTCGCGACAAGGCCTTTCTCGACGGACTTTTCCGGCGCGAAAGGGTCGATGCGGTCATCCATTTCGCCGCCTATTCCCTCGTCGGCGAAAGCATGGCGGATCCCCTCAAATATTACGCCAACAACGTCGGCGGAACGCAGGTGCTGCTCTCCAGCATGGTCGCAAACGGTGTGGACAAGCTCGTCTTTTCATCCACGGCCGCAGCCTACGGCGAACCGAAGCGCATTCCCATCGAGGAGGGCGACCCGGCCGAGCCGACGAACACCTACGGGGCGACGAAGCTCGCCGTGGAGCAGATGTTCAAATGGACGGCGCTTGCCCACGGTCTGCGCTATGTCGCCCTGCGCTATTTCAACGCCTGCGGCGCGCATCCGAGCGGCCATATCGGAGAGGATCACAGCCCGGAGACGCATCTGATCCCGATCGTCCTCCAGACGGCGAACGGGACGAGACCGGAGATCGAGATTTTCGGCACGGACTATCCGACGAAGGACGGCAGCTGCGTGCGGGACTATGTTCATGTCTGCGACCTCGCTCAGGCGCACGTCAAGGCGGTGCGTTATCTTTTCGCGGGCGGCGAAAACAGCGTCTTTAACCTTGGCAACGGCGTCGGCTTTACCGTACGAGAGGTCATCAGGGCGGCCGAAGAGGTCGTCGGTCATAAAATTCCGGCGGTGTATGCCGGCAGACGGCGCGGCGATCCGGCAGCGCTGGTCGCCTCGGGCAGCAGGGCAAAGACCGTGCTCGGCTGGGAGCCGCATTATGAGAGTATCCATACCATCCTTGAAACCGCGTGGCGCTGGCACCGTGCCAGGCCAAACGGCTTCGATGAGGACCGATAAGCTTTAAAGCGGGTTTTCGGGGGTCGGGACGCGAAGAACCTCGGAAAACCGACAATATTGAAAAAGCCAGCAGGGAACGGCCCGCTTTGCGCGCCGTTCCCTGCTGTATCCGCCATACCGCAGTCAGAAAATTTTCTTGATAATGTCGGAAAAGGACTGGGATTCGCCGCAGGCCGGATATTTTCCCGTATCCCAGACACTGTTCCGTGCCATCTGCCCGTCGCTGAGCAAAAACGCGCTGTCCAGCTCAAGCAGGGGATAGGCCGAAGCATCGGCGTGGTGGTAGCCGTCTCCGATGCCGATGATGTTCCAGCTGTGCGGCTCCCCGTCCCTCGTGCCGCTGACGACCAGGCATTCGATGCCGGCCTCGCGGCAGAGTGCGCTGTAGGCTACGGCGAAGCCCTTGCTGTCGGCATAGCCCTCGACCAGGGCGCCGTAAGCCGTTGAGCCGAGCCCGCTGTTGAGTTCGGAGCGGCTGCTGCGCATCAGTCCGTCCGGGTCGTATTTGCAATTCTGCGACAGCCGCCGGAAAAGCTCAAGCGCGATTTCGGCGGGCCGGACACCGGAGATACCGGAGACGACCTTCTCTATCCGCTCCTGAAGCGCGGATTTCATCTTCTGAAGCTCCGTAAGCTTCCAGCCGTATTCCAGCTCGACCTCGATAATGCGCTGAAGTCCGCTTTCCGGATGTATCCTGACGGTGACCTGCGGTGAAACGACACAGGCGGCGGGATTTTTTTCATAAGCCGTGACGACGGCCTCGGAAATCTCTTCCGCGCTTATGGTGGCGCTGGTCATGCGCAGGGCGGCATAGCCGGCCAGCTCCTCGAGCATCGGGCCGAATACGTCGGCGAACGCGCTCCGGCCCGTAATATAGCGAACAGCGTCGATCTCGCTTTGTGTGCGCGTATAGGTGATGTGGATGACCGCCTCGTAATAGGTCACAATGGAGTTGAGATCATAGTATATTTTTTTGTCTGCGGCGAAGCTGGCCAGCGCGCTCTGCGCCTGGACGTCCCAGATGGCCTGTGACAGATCCTGCTGTATCGTACCTTCATAGTTCGTGAACCTGAGACGTCCCTCGGTCTTGTGTTCATTGACCAGTGAAATAATGGCGCTTTTGAGCGCGGTATAGTCGGATATCAGCCTGATTTCGCCGCTGTCCGCGGAATGCGCGCCTTCCTGATACGCCGAAACGGAAAGATATTCTTTTTTGAAAAGCGCTGTGCAGCCGGAGAGATAAAGGAGCAGGGCGGCAGAGAGCAGCGCCGAAGTTATTCGCTTTTTCATGCCCTGCGCCCTCCTTGTCCGGGGTTTCCGCTCACTTATCAACAGCAATGTCGCCGAAGCCCTCGCCGAAAACGTCCCGTGTGTCCGTCACGATGACGAACGCTTTCATGTCGATGGTTTTGACGAGCTTTTTGATTTCAACGATCTGCCGGCGCTTGACGACACACAGAAGAATCTGCTTTTCCTGCCCGGAAAAAGCGCCCTTTCCCTGTATGACCGTGACCCCGCGGTTGAGCTTCTCGACGATGGCGCATTTGATCTCCTCGCTGTACTCTGAGATGATCTGGCAGAGCTTCGACTGCGAGGTGCCGTAAAGCACGAGGTCGATAACCCGGGTCGCAACATAAACGGCGATGACCGTGTACATAGCGCTGTCATATTTTTTGAAGAGTATGGCATAGACGCCGATGATCACGGCATCGAGCGAGAGAATCATCGTCCCGAAGTTCACATACGGGAATTTCTCCCGAATGAGCTTTGCCACGACATCGGTGCCGCCCGTTGTGTTTCCGGTCGTGAAGACGAGACCCAGACCCAACCCGTCGATAATTCCGCCGTAGACCGCGGCCAGGAAAGGCTCCGCCGTGATTCGGACGGGAATCAGCGAGAACAGGTCGACAAAGACGGCGCTTGCGAGCAGCCCGAGCAGGGAACCGGCCATAAATTTCCGGCCGTAGAGCTTTAGCGCGATAATAAACAGCGGAACGTTCAGCAAGAGCATCATCGCGCCGACCGGGGCCCGGGTCAGGTAGTTGATGATCATGGCGATACCCGTTATTCCGCCCGAAACAAGCGCGGCGGGCCGATAGAAAAACTGTATCCCGGCGGCGAAGACAGCCGAGCCGAACAGGATTTTGACGACGCGGACAGTTGTCTGCAGGCCGGATTTGGCAGCCCTATTCAAGTAAACGCCCCTTCCTTTACGCTGTAAATACGGGTTTTCAGTCCTGCATCAGGCTGAGCTGCTTTTCCGCCCTGTCCTCCTCGCGGAGCAGCGCGCCGGCGACGGGGATGCTCCGCGCTCTGTAGCGGGCGGTGTTTTTGATCGGGCTTTGCTCGAGGAACACCGCCTTTTCCAGCCGGAACCTCGGCTTGATATTCATCAGCGCCACGCCGACCGTCGCCCTGGATGTTTTCGGTGCGAGCAAGGCGCTCGAAAAAATCATCGCGCGGCCCTCGGTCGAAAACGCCGCGATCTCCCTGTCCGCTGTGATCGGAAGGATGGAGACGAGCGGGCTCTTATCCGAATATGCCCCGGTCAGACGCCTGCGGTTGGTTTTTGTCGCATAGGCCGAAAGCGCGAGCCGGGCAGCCTTGCCGTTGGCATAGAACAACAGCAGATGACCGCTGTAATCGCCGGGGCTGATCATACAAAGAACATTCTCGCCTTCATCCATGTCGAGACGGGCGGGCAGGAAGGCGCCCAGGACGGAGGCCTTGGCATCCTCGAAATCCGAAACCCTGACCTTATAGACCTGCTGCCTGTCGGTGAAGATAAGCAGCTCGTCCCGGTTTGAGACCTCGAATTCCTGAAAAGGCGCGTCGTTTTCCTTGTATTTCTGCTCGCCGCCCATGCGCAGGGAGAGGGGCGTGATCTTTTTGAAATAACCTTCGCGGGACAGGAACAGGGTCACGGGGTAGTCCGCGATCTCGTCCTGGGGCTCGTCGGGCGCGAGCTCCTCGGAATAGACGATTTCCGTTCTGCGGGGAGACGGAAATTTTTTGTTCACGGCGGACAGCTCGTCGATGATGAGCTTTTTCACCCTGCGCGGGGTCTTCAGAATATCCTCGAGGTCAACGATGTCCGCTTCAAGCTGCCCGGTTTCCTCAATGCGCTTGAGGATGTACTCCTTGTTGATATTGCGCAGCTTGATCTCCGCGACGAACTCGGCCTGTATGCGGTCAAGGCCGAAGCTGATCATCAGGTTCGGCACGACCTCTGTCTCCAGCTCTGTGCCGCGGATGACCGCGATAGCCCTGTCGATGTCCAGGAGGATTTTTTTCAGGCCGTTGAGCAGGTGCAGCTTATCGCGCTTTTTGGAAAGCTCGAAAAACACCCTGCGGCGCACGCATTCCGTCCGCCACGCCGTCCATTCCTCCAGTATCTCGCGCACGCCCATCACCCGGGGATTGCCCGCGATAAGGATATTGAAGTTGCAGGAAAAGCTGTCCATAAGCGGCGTCATGCGCAGGAGCTTCTGCATGAGCCTGTCCAGGTCGGCGCCGCGCTTGAGGTCGATCGCAAGCTTCAGTCCTCCGAGATCGGTCTCGTCGCGCATATCGCTGATTTCTTTGATTTTGCCGAGCTTGACAAGCTCCGCCACCTTGTCCATAATGGCTTCGACCGTGGTGGTATAAGGAATCTCGTAGATCTCGATGATATTCTCGCGCTTGAGAAAACGCCATTTTGCGCGCACCTTGAAGCCGCCGCGCCCCGTCCTGTAAATCTCCTCAAGCTCGGAGCGGCTGTAGATCAGCTCGCCGCCGGTCGGAAAGTCCGGCGCGGTGAGCGTCTGCATGAGGTCACAGTGCGGATCCCTTATATAGTTTATGGCCGTTTCGCAGACTTCATTCAGATTGAAGCCGCATATCTGGCTTGCCATACCGACCGCGATGCCTGTGTTCGCCGAGACAAGCACGTTCGGAAAGCTGGTCGGCAGAAGCGCCGGCTCCTTCATACTGCCGTCATAGTTATCGGCAAAGTCGACCGTATCCCGGTCGATGTCACGGAAAAGCTCCAGGCAGATGTCCGAGAGCTTGGCCTCGGTATAACGCGAGGCGGCATAGGCCATGTCCCGCGAATACACCTTGCCGAAGTTGCCCTTGCTGTCAACAAAGGGGACCAGAAGCGCTTCATAGCCCTTTGAAAGGCGCACCATCGTCTCATAGATCGGGGCGTCTCCGTGCGGATTCAGGCGCATGGTCTGCCCGACGATGTTTGCGCTCTTCGTACGCGCGCCTGTCAGAAGGTTCATTTTGTACATCGTATAGAGCAGCTTCCGATGCGAGGGCTTGAAGCCGTCGATCTCCGGGATCGCGCGCGAGACAATAACGCTCATCGCGTAGGGCATGTAATTTATTTCCAGTGTTTCAGTTATCGGCTGCTCGAGCACCTCCGCGCGCAGACCCTCGACAGCCGTATCCGCAGCCGGTTTCAAAATTTCCGGTTGTTTTTTCTTTGCCATGGCAGCTCCTTCGCTTTACGAAATGTCTGCAAGGTCGAGGTATTTATAGCCGTTTTCCGCGATATAGCGCTTGCGCCCGGGCAGATTGTCGCCCAGCAGCAGATCGAAGCGCTCCGACATGCGCGCCGCATCCTCGGGCATAACACGGAGCAGGCGGCGCGTTTTGGGATTCATCGTCGTCAGCCACATCATATCCGGGTCGTTCTCACCGAGACCCTTGGAGCGGCTGACGGCGTATTTTTTCCCCGCGAGCGTTTCGAGTATCTCCGCTTTCTCACGCTCGGAATAGGCAAAATGGGTCTTGTCCTTTGTGCTGATCTCATACAGCGGCGATTCGGCGATATAGACGTAGCCCTCGCGGATCAGTGTCGGCATGAGCCTGTAGATCATCGTGAGGATGAGCGTGCGTATCTGAAAACCGTCCACGTCCGCGTCAGTACAGATAATGACCTTACTCCAGCGCAAACCATCCGGGTCAAAGGTGCTCAAATCCTTGCCGCGGTTCTTTTCGACCTCGACTCCGCAGCCGAGCACCTTGACGAGATCGGTGATGATATCGCTTTTGAAAATTCTCGCGTAGTCCGCCTTCAGGCAGTTGAGTATCTTACCGCGCACCGGCATAATACCCTGGAATTCCGCGTCGCGCGAGAGCTTGCACGCGCCGAGCGCCGAGTCGCCCTCGACGATGTAAATCTCGCGCTTGTCCAGCTCCTTCGAGCGGCAGTCGACAAATTTCTGTACGCGGTTTGAGATATCCACCGAGCCGGAGAGCTTCTTCCTGATATTCAGCCGCGCCTTTTCCGCCTGCTCGCGGCTGCGCTTGTTGATCAGCACCTGCTCGGCGATCCGGTCGGCCTCGGCCTTATGCTCGATGAAATAGACCTCGAGCTGCTCGCGGAAAAAGTCCGCCATTGCGTCCTGAATGAACCGGTTGTTGATGGCTTTTTTCGTCTGGTTTTCATAGGAGGTCTGGGTCGAAAAGCAGCTTGTCACCAGCACGAGGCAGTCGGCAATGTCCTGAAAGCTGATTTTGCTCTCGTTTTTCTGGTATTTGCCGAGCTTCTTGATATAGGCATCCACGGCTGAAGTAAAGGCGCTCCGTGTCGCTTTTTCCGGCGCTCCGCCGTATTCCAGCCAGGAGGAATTGTGGTAATATTCGATACGGTTGAGCCGGTTTGAAAAGCAGAAAGCCGCCGTAAGCCTGACCTTGTATTCGGGCTTGTCCGCCCTGTCGTGCCCGCGGCGCTCGGTTTCAATGTATGCGGGCGCGGAGAGCGTCTCCTCGCCCGCGATCTCCGAAACATAATCGAGGATGCCGTCCGCATACCGGAATTCCTCCGTCTCGAACCGCCCGTCGTCCCGCTGCCAGCGGAGTTTAAAGAGTATGCCCTTATTGACGACCGCCTGCCGCCTGAGCGTCTCGGTGAAGTATTCGCGCGGGATGTCAATGTCGGTGAAAACGGCGAGATCTGGCCGCCAGTGGAAAAACGAGCCGGTTTTTTTCCGATCCGTCGGTTCTTTCTCGAGCCGGCCGACAAGCGCGCCTTTTTTGAAATGCAGGGTGTATTTAAAGCCGTCGCGGTGGATGACCGCGTCGAAAAACTCACTCGCGTACTGCGTCGCGCAGGAGCCGAGACCGTTCAAGCCGAGGGAGTATTCATAGCTTTCGCCTTCATCGTTTGCATATTTTCCGCCGGCGTAAAGCTCGCAGAAAACCAACTCCCAGTTGAAGCGGCCTTCCTTTTCGTTCCAGTCGACCGGGCAGCCGCGGCCGAAATCCTCGACCTCGACGGACTTGTCAGAACAGCGCGTAACTGTTATAATATCGCCGTGTCCCTCGCGCGCTTCGTCGATGGCGTTTGAGAGTATCTCGAACACCGCATGCTGGCAGCCCTCCAGTCCGTCTGATCCGAAGATGACGGCCGGGCGTTTTCGGACCCTGTCGGCGCCCTTGAGCTGTGATATGCTGGTGTTGCCGTATTCTGCGGACGCGGTTTTCTTCATAAGCCCTCCAGAGCGCTTTTATGAACTGCGCCCTCGGGAAGCCCTCGGTACGCGAATCACTATATCTTGTGCAGAGCTGGTATTGCTCCAACTGATTTAGTATATCCTATAAAAATCAAAAAAGCAAGCGGTACAGCGCTGCCCGCTTTTTATCCTTTGTTTACCGCCTAGGGTTAATTCCCGCGTGCTTCGGCAATAATAACGTTAGCAGTCGTCCCTGAAAATCGTTATTTTTTCCTGCGCGGCGGCATAGGCTTCAGAGAAAGCCAACGACTGTCCCGCTGCGTATCGGAAGCGGGAGGGAGCGGGAAAAATGCCGAAGGACAAACGTTTCGGCAAGGCCAAAAAGGCTGAGCTTGACCGCTGTATATCGGAGATTGGCGGTATCCGAGAGCGCTTAGACGGAGCTTACGTGCAGTTTAACAGCGCCAGCGATCCGGACGCGCTGGACGCCTGTATCTTTGAGATCAACGCCCTGCGCTCACGCTACAACACGGCAGTCAGGCATTACAAGAACACATACTATTGACCGTACAGGCGGCCCTGTCAGGCTGAAAAAGCACAGTCCTTTCACCGGGACTGTCAATACATAATAAGGAGAACCCGAAATGCCCGTCAACTTCATTACGGCCGGCGCGGTCATCGTTTGCATACTGCTTGTCGCGCTCCTGTTTAAAATCATCAAAACACCGCTCAGATGGGCACTCAAGCTGCTGCTGAATGCAATATCCGGCTTCATTGCGCTTGTTATCCTCAACTTTTTTGGTGCGATTTTCGGGCTGAGCCTTTCTATCAATCTGGTCAGCTGCCTTGTTGCGGGGGTACTCGGCCTGCCCGGCGTGGTGCTTCTCCTGCTTATAAAATATCTTTTCTGAAAACGCCGCCCTGCGCCTGCGGTAAAAACACAGCCCCCCGCACATCCAACGTGTGCAGGGGGCTACGGCTGTTCGGTTTTTGACATTCGGTTTGAGCTACCTCGCTTCTTTCAGCTTTGCCCAGGCTTGATACCGACCTTGCTTTATTCGCCAAGCGCCGCTTTTGAGACTCCCGGCGGTTAAAAATGAAAATCTGTAAACACCGCCTGAATCCCCTCTCTCTCACAGCTGTGAGACTTGCGCGGGAGATAAAACATTGGATTTCGGCCGAACCTGCACACGAGAAGACACACCCAAAGAGGCCTCCGCCGCTTTGGCGGTTTGTCTTTGCTCTGGTTATAAGATACAATGAAGCCTCGCTTTTGTCAAGCGAGATTATGAAATATCCACATTTTCATCACTTTGCACAGATTGGACAGCGCAGCTTTATACATACTGTTTGCACAAAAAAGCCGCGTCAATTGTCGCCGCGTTTTTCAGCGTGCCCGGGCCCGTCCGTCAGGCGTGCTCAGAGGCTTTGCAAGAGCTGCTCGGGTGAGTCCACGATCACTTTCGCGCCTGAGGCGAGCAGCTCCGGCCTGTCACGGAAGCCCCAGGAGACGCAGATGCAGTCGATTCCAGCGTTTCCGGCGGTTTGGATATCGACCTCCGTGTCGCCGATATAGACGGCTTTCTTCTTCTCGACACCGAGAATTTCAAGCGCATGAAGCAGCTTGTCGGGCCAGGGCTTCCGGCGTATGCCCTCGGTATCGCCGATTGCAAGCGCGATTGTGCCGCCAAAATAGTGTGCGGCCAGCGCTTTAAGCGCGGATTCGACTTTGTTTGAGACGATCGCCAGCTTATAGCCGCGCCGTTTGAGCGCGGGCAGCAGTCTTTCCAGCCCCGCGTAAGGTCTTGTCCTGTTGCAGAAGTTGCCCGAGTAATGGGCGCTGAAAAAGCTGAAAATCTCTTCAAACCTGGGATTTTCACGTCCGTCGGGAACAGAGAGCGTCAAAAGCTGCAAAACGCCGTTTCCGATGAAGCGGCGTATCTCCTCCGGCGTCCTGGGCGGAAGGGAAAAAGCCGCCAGCGCGGCGTTCACGCTGTCCCGCAGGTCGTCGAGCGTGTTCAGAAGCGTGCCGTCCATATCCCAGATAACCGCGTCATATTTGTGCATAAGCCCACCTCGGCTTTGTTTATATTGTCTGGATTATACTGCAACCCGGCGGAAAAGTCTACCCTGGGGCTTCCGAGAAAAGTTTCTCTGAATTGGCGCTTGACAGATCGGCGGGGCTTGATTATAATGACAAGCGTGAAGAACACAAGGGGTGCTGACTTTGAGTTGGCTGAGATCAGGCTTTCGTGCCTGGGACCCTCGAACCTGATCCGGGTAATGCCGGCGTAGGAATCAACGGAATATTCCCTTGATAGACCGCGCTGCCATGCCCGCAGCTGCGGCTTTTTTATTGCTTGCCGCAGACAAACTATATTGGAGGGAATAGAATGAAGCCAAGCTTAAAACAAATCGCGGAGAGCGCCATGCTCATCGCAATCGGAACCGTTTTGTCTCTGTTCGATTTTAAAGGACCCTGGGCGCTCGGCGGCGGCATAACCGTGTGCAGCATGCTCCCGCTCGTGATGATCGCCCAGCGGTACGGAACGAAATGGGGCATGTTGTCCTCGCTTGTGTACAGCGTGCTCCAGTTGGTTCTCGGCATGAACAACGTTCAGTACGCGCCGACGGCCCTGAGCGCGGCCGGGATCGTCGTTTTCGACTATATTCTGGCCTTTTCCGTTCTGGGCTTCTCCGCCGCCTTCAACGGGCTGGTAAAGGATCGCCGGAAGGCCGTCATTCTCGGCATTGTCGTTACCTTTTCCGCGCGCTTTGTCTGCCATGTCGTCAGCGGCCTCATCATCTGGGAGGCGCTGTTTCCGAACGAGCTGGGCTGGGCGCCCGCGGTCTGGTCGCTGGTCTACAACGGCTCCTACATGCTGCCGGAAATGGTCATTACCGGGATCGTGGCCTTTTTGTCCTACAAGCCGCTCGAGCGCTACTGGCTCGGCGGGGATATCCGCTGGTCGAAGGTATAGCCGCAGGCCGGGTATGCCGGATAGAGGCGCGCTGCGCAAGCGCGCAGACCCGAATAAAAAGCGGCCCTGCAATCAGCAGAACCGCCAGTGTTGGCATTGACCTATTTTCCCGGACCGTCTCCAGTCAAGTATTTTCGGCACAGATGAGCTTAACTACCGTGTTCGGAATGGGAACGGGTGGACCCTCACCGATAAAAACACCAACTATGTAAATGGCCGAAGCCAAATACG
>JAISDV010000212.1 GCA_031264545.1 Oscillospiraceae bacterium
CGCTCAACGACGTGTCGGAGGACGCGCTCGCCAAGGCGGAGGAATGGAAGGAGAGCTATCTTGCCGGGCGGGTCCGGAAGGGGAAAATGACGGAAGACGCGGCCGGCGGCGTCAGGGCACGCTTCCGAATTGACGGAAATCTTGAGACCGCGGCAAGAGACGCAGACCTTGTCGTCGAGGCGGCTATTGAACAGCTCGACATCAAGCGGGCGCTTTTCGCCAGGCTGGATGAGATCACAAAGTCTCAGGCGATCCTGGCCACGAACTCCAGCTTTATCGTCTCCTCAAAGCTTGCCGGCGCCACTAAGCGCCCGGACAAGGTCGCGAACCTGCATTTTTTCAACCCCGCCCTCGTCATGAAGCTGGTGGAGGTCGTCATGGGCGTCCACAGCTCCGAGGACACCGCGCAGCATTTGATGGCGTTCGCTGAAAAGTGCGGTAAATTTCCTATCCTGATCAGGAAGGAAATCGACGGTTTTATTGTCAACAGCCTGCAGCGCGCGATTACGGAGGAGGCGTTCTTCCTCGTCGAAAACGGCTATGTCACGCCCCAGGAGCTGGATGCTGCGGCGGAAAAGGGACTCAATTACCCCCTCGGGCCTTTCCGCCTGATGGATATGACCGGCATCGATATTTCCTACCTCTCCCGCGTCCGCCGTTACGAGGAGACCGGCGATGAGACACAAAAGCCGCCTAAGTTCCTCGAGGAGAAATACAAAAAGGGCGAGCTGGGCAAAAAAACGGGCAAGGGCTGGTACGACTACAGCGAGAAATAAGAACCTGCATGAGATTCCAAACGAGACACATACTGAGAAAGGAGTTTGACAACATGTACGACGCATATCAGGAAATCATTGTCAAAACAGAGGAGAAAATCGCCACAATCACGTTCAACCGCCTCCAGTTCGGCAACGCCTTCGCGCTCGCCACTTACAGCGAGGTCATCGACGCCGTGGAAAAGCTGGGCGGGGACGATGCGGTGGGCGCGATCGTTCTGACAGGCGCGGGCAAGCACTTTTCGGCAGGAGGCGACATCAACCGTTTTAAGGAGCTGATTGAGACAAAGACCTATCTGGCGCCCGAAAACGTAAAAACCGCGGGCAAAATGGCGATGACCGTGCGCAGATGTCCGAAGCCCGTTATCGCGATGATCAACGGCGCCGCCGCCGGCGCCGGGTGCAGCCTGGCGCTGGCCTGCGACTTCCGCATTGTCACCCCGAAGAGCAAGCTTGTGATGGCCTTTGTCAACATGGGCCTTTCCGGCGATACCGGCGGCATGTATTACCTGCAAAAGCTGCTGGGTACCGGCAAGACCATGGAAATGCTGATGACCGGCGCGCCGGTTTCCGGTGAGGAGGCCGTCAGGATCGGCCTAGCGACTCTGCTGGCGGACGAGGACAATCTGGCGGCCACGGCCTATGCGTTTGCAAAGCAACTCGCCGTCAAGCCGCTGGTCGCGCTCCGCCATCAGAAGGCGCTCCTCAACGAATTCTTCTACGGCGATCTGGAATCCTATACCGAGAAAGAGGTCGCTTACATGGTGGACTGCTCCCACAGCGCCGACTTCGCGGAAGCCGTGTACGCGTTCATTGAAAAGCGGCCGGCCGGCTTTATCGGGAAATAGGCGCCGCATTCCGGCCCTTTCCATTCCACCTACCTGCAATAACAAATAGAAAAGGATGTGTTCTTTTTGGCAGTACTCAGTATCGTCGGCATCGTCGCGGCAGTGGCTCTGCTGGTCGTCATGGCATTCAAGGGATTCAACATTGTTTTTACATCTATCGTGGCAACCATCGTCATCTGCGTGTTTTCCGCACTGAACCCGCTGACCGCCCTGAAAGGCATTTATATGGGCGTGATATCGGTCACGGGCGCCTTCCCTGCCGAATCCGCAGCGGATGTCAAGACAGCGGTCGGCGGCTTCAGCGGCCTGATCCGCAGCTATCTCCTGCTGTTCGTGCTCAGCGGCGTCTTCGGCAAGTTTATGGCGCAGTGCGGCGCGGTAAAAACCCTGGCAAACCTGCTTTCCAAGCTGACAAAATTCAGTAAATCGCCGGCGCACATCTCCGTCTGCATTATGGTGTTTCTCTACTTTATCCTTTCTTATATCGGCATCAACGGCTTCGTCACCGTGTTTACCCTGCTCGGTATCGGCAACGAGCTGTTCAAGAAGACCGATTGCCCCTGGGAGCTGTATTTCTACGGCAGCGCAGGCATTATGGGCGCGGCCCTGCTTCCCGGCTCGCTCTATACCTCCAACGTCATGGCGAACGACGGTATGGGCGTTGGCAGCGCGGCGGCTCCGCTTCTGTCGATCCTGATGTTCGTTGTTTATATGGCGCTCGTATTCATTCTGGCCAAAATCGACATCGTCCGCCTGACTAAAAAGAACGGCGGCGGATATCTGCCGACAGGTGCCGACTATGACGCCGCGCCCAGCGTCGCCACCGGCAGCGACGAGCGGATCCCCGGCGCCCTGGCCGCCATCATCCCTATGCTGACCCCCATCATCTGCATCGTATTCCAGCTGGACGTGCTCCTGGCGCTCACCGCCGGAATTCTCGTCTGCATCGTTTTCAACTTCAACAAGTTCAACGGCCTCACCGGCATGAAGAAGGCCGTCAGCGAGGGCTTCGCCGTCTCCGTCACGGCGCTCGCGAACGTTGCCGCTATGACGGCGCTCGTCAGCGTCATGCGCGCAACCAGCGGCTATCAGCTGATCATCGACGTGTTCGGCAGAGCGCCGGGCCTGTGGGGCTTGGTTCTGACCGGCCTGATGACCGGCGCCATCGTGGGCTCCCAGAGCTCCTTCCTGCCCTCGATGTGGCCCGACGCGCTCGCGAAGGCCAGCGAGCTGGGCATCAGCAACGCGGTTGTCAGCCGCATGGTCATCCTCTCCGGAACGGCTTACTGCACGCCGCATAATTCCGGCAATGTCAACGCGATCACGCTCACTAAGGTGAAGTTCACTAAGGGCGCCATGTGCTATATCCGCGCGAATTTCATCCCGGGCATCATCACGCTGATCCTCTTCATGCTGCTGGTGCAGGCCAAGGTGTTTATCTGACCGCGCAGGTCCCGAATATCCCGGCCTGAAAAACAGGCGGGAAGAAGCTTCCCGCCTGCCCTTGGAATCTGTATTCATGGTGAGGATGGCCGGACCGCCGCGTTCGTCTCCTTGAGACGCCGCCAAAGGGTGGTGCCGCACAGGTCCAGTGTGTATCCGAGTTTTTTCCTGTCGCCCTCGTACAGCTTGTTGAGCCGCGCGATAATGTGGTTTTCCATCTCGTACATCGTGCCGATAGGCACGAGCAGAGCGTTGCTGTCCGTATCTTCCGCGGCGGCCGGCTGAGCGCTTTCCCTGTCCGCCTCCGCGATGACCTCGTCGAGTATGGCGTCAAAGAGCTGGTCCCGCGGGTGCCGTTTTATGCTGACGGCAATAACGCGCTCCACAAAGTTCTGAAGCTCGCGGACGTTTCCCGTCCAGGAATACCGTGTCAGCCTATTCAGCTGCTCGAAGGTGAAGCCCACGGAGCGGCCCCGGTCGGCGGCGAGCCTCGCCGCCAGATGCGCCGCTATGAGCGGGACATCTCCGGCCCGGTCGCGCAGCGGGGGGAGAACCAGATTCAGCACATTGACGCGGTAGTACAGATCCTTGCGGAAACGGTTGCTGCGCGTCTCCTGATAGAGATCGCGGTTTGTGGCAAAGATAAAGCGCACGCTGATCGGCTTGTTTTTGACGCCGCCGATCCGGCGGACCTCCTTTTCCTGCAGGACCCGCAGCACCTTGGCCTGCAGCATCAGCGGCATTTCCCCGATCTCGTCCAGAAAGAGGGTCCCGCCGTGGGCAAGCTCGAACAGGCCCGCCTTGCCGCCCTTCTTAGCGCCTGTGAAAGCGCCGTCCTCATAACCGAACAGCTCGCTGTCGAGCAGATTTTCCGGCAGAGTGGCGCAATTGACCGCTATAAACGGGCCGTCCTTCCAGCCGCTGTAATTGTGGATACTCTGGGCAAACATCTCCTTGCCGGTCCCGCTCTCTCCCGTGATCAAGATATGGGAATTGGTGACGGCGTAGCGCCTGGCCCGCTCCTTCACCGCCTGAATGGCCGAACTGGAGCCGATGATATCGTCAAAGGTGCTGATGGCCACAAACCCATTGGGACTCGCCTTCTTCCGGGCATGCATTTCCATACGCTGGATATTTTTAAGTACGTCAACCTTGAGGATGCTGCCGAGATAATTCTCCTTGGAGATGATCTCACGTTTGCTGATCACCAGCTCCTGCCCGTGGTTATCAATAACGTCGATGTCGTCGCCCGATTCCACGGCCTTTCCGAGCGCCGGATGCAGCGCGTAAAGCGCCTGGGCGCTTTGGCCGATCAACTCGTGCGCCGAAAAGTGCAGGATATGCTGCGCGGGGGTATTGGCGCTTGTAATGATGTTGTCCCGGTCAAGCGTGATAAAGCCATCGTCGGCGTTTTCCACGACGGCGTCCAGCCAGCGGAGCTTTTCCTCCTCCTGACTTTTGACCTTGAGGATATCCAGGGCGTGCCGGATCACCGTTATCAGGTCCTGCCGCTGATGCTCGATCAGAACGACGTTAAGATTGCGTGACCTGGCGTAGCCGTACATGCAGCTGGCGGTGGTGGCGATCACATCCCGCCGGTCCTGCAGGATCTTATCCATGACCTTGGGGAGCACCTTCAGATCGCTGAACTTATACCAATTGATGTCGTATCCGAGGATTTCCCTGATATGGTCCATATCGTAGTGGACAACGTCTTTGTCAAAATCAACGAAGGCAATGCGCTCCCCCAGCTGGCGGCACTTATAAAATGCGTTGAACAGGTTGGAGTCTTTTATGTGCAGGGACAGGACAGGCACTTTGAGATAGGGCGCGATGGCCTCGCTGGTCTTTTCATGGGAGATGATCGCATCCACCTTCCCCTGCTCCTCCAAGTCTATAGCGGTGGCGATGGCGTAGTCAAGAACCCCCGTGCTGAACAGAAGCTCGCAGTCCATCTCGCCGGCCAGTCCTGAAAATTGCTTCTGAAATTCGCTGTAGTGCGTAATGATCCCAATTTTCGGCTTCACGCTCTATACCCTCCAGTATTTAAAATATAAATCTATTTCATTATAATATACTATTTCAGTATTTTCTATATTAAAGGCTTCGTATCTTGAGAAGACTGCTAAATTCAGAATTTCATACAAAATCTAAATCTATATCTGACAAAACGCACAAACATCACGCGATGTTCTAATAATTTTACGGCATTAGGGGCACACAAATCGTGCCAAGAAAGGAAGTTATTTGTTATGAGAAAGCCGCTCGAAGGAGTCCGTGTCGTGGAGCTTGGAACCCATGTCGCCGTGCCAAAGGCCGCGAGAATGATGGCCGACTGGGGCGCCGAGGTGATCAAGGTGGAGCCGCCCACCGGAGAGCCCTGGCGTAAAATCGGCCCCAGCTACGGCGTGCCCGGCAGATCCGACCACAACCCGATTTTCCAATCGGAAAACGCGAACAAGGATTCCATTGTCATCGACCTGAAGGCCCCAGAGGGCCTGGAGGCCTTTACCAAAATCCTGGCCACGGCGGATGTGTTCATCACAAACACAAGACCGCGCGCCCTGCAGAAACTCGGGATCGACTATGAAACCATGAAAGACAAATTCCCAAAGCTCATCTACGGGCACTTCAGCGGATATGGTCCCGTCGGCCCCGAAAAGGACCGTCCCGGCTTCGATGTCGCGGCCTACTGGATGAAGGCGGGCATGCCCGCGGAGTGGACCATGAAAGGGCTTCCGCCCTTCAAGCCCACGGCCGGCTTCGGTGACGGCACCTGCGCCGCGCTGCTGCTCTCCGGCCTCCTGGCCGCGCTGCTGGCCAGGGAAAAAAGCGGCAGGGGCGATTTTCTGCAGATCTCTCTTTACAGCTCAGCGCTCTGGTTCAACAGCAGCGGCGTCGTGACCGGCCAGCCCCAATACGGCATGAAATTCCCCCGCGGAAAGGAGGATTACCCCGCCCCCTACAACCTGCTGTACCAGACCCGGGACGGCGACTGGATCCTGTGGTCCCTGCCGGATTGGGACAAGCGCTACAGGGATTTCCTGAAGGCGCTGCACCTCGAGCAGTATGCGGACGACGCCCGCTTTACAACGCTTGCAAACGCTGGAAAGCATGTCATCGAAGTGATCGACATTCTGGAAAAGGCGTTCCGGGCCCTGAGCACAGACGAGGTCGTCGAGAATCTGACGAAGGGCGACTTTGTTTTCAACCGGGCCACCAACCCTGTTGAAATCAGTACGGACGAGCAGGCCTGGGCGAACGATTATCTGGCAAGGCTCACCCTGGAGGACGGGAAGGACGTAGTGCTTCCCACAAATCCGCTGCGGTTTGAGAGCTTCACCCCGGATTTCAAGCTTGCGCCTCAGCTGGGGGCCGGGACAAAAAATATCCTGAAGCAGGCCGGCTACGGCGACGCGGCTATCGGCCAACTGATTGATTCCGGCGCCGTCAGCGGCGTTTGACCGGAGGCCTAAAACGATGGTAAGCGCAGGAGCATTCCTGCGCCTGCCGGACACCCGATGAAAAGGAAGGAACAGACATGAGCTTTGTTATGACTGACGAACAAAAAGACCTGCAGGCAATGGTGCGGCAATTTGTCGAAAAAGAATTGACGCCGATTGTCAAGGAGTACGACCTCAAAGGAGAGTTCCCGGCCGGCGTCTATAAAAAGGCTGTCGAAATGGGCCTCCACATGCTTGGCGTGGAACCAAAGTACGGCGGCTCTGGCCTCGATATGCTGACCCGCGTGATCGTAAACGAGGAAATCGGCAGAGGGGACGCGGGCTTTGCCGTGGCGATGGGCGCAAATCATCTGGCCGCGACCGCGGCCGAGCTTGCCGGTGCCGAGGAGCAGCGCAGAAAATACTACGACGTCATCGGCCCCGGCGGTCTCGCGGCCTTCTGCCTGACTGAGGCGGAGGCCGGCTCCGACGCGGGCTCCCTGAGGACGACCGCCGTCAGGATCGGCGGCGAGTATGTGCTCAACGGAACAAAGTGCTTCATTACCAACGGCGGCCTCGCCGGTATCTACACCGTCTTTGCGGTCACGGATAAGGAAAAGGGCAAACGGGGCATCTCCTGCTTCATGGTCGAACGCGACCGCCCGGGCGTATCGGCGGGCAAGGAAGAGGACAAAATGGGCATCCGTCTTTCAAACACCACCGAGGTCGTGCTGCAGGACGTGAAGATCCCCGCCGCCAACCTCATCGGGCAGGAAGGCGCGGGCTATAAGCTTGCGATGATGACCCTAGACAGGACCCGGATTTCCGGTTCAGTCGCGGCGGTGGGCCTTTGCCAGGCGGCCATTGACCTCTCCGTGCGCTATGCCGGGGAGCGGCAGACCTTCGGGACCCCGCTCTCCGGAAACCAGGCGATCCAGTTTATGCTGGCCGACATGGAGATCCAGACCCAAGCCGCCCGTATGCTCATCCACA
>JAISDV010000054.1 GCA_031264545.1 Oscillospiraceae bacterium
TGATAACAAGCTCCCTGATCGTACAGTTATTGAAATAAACGCTGTCCTCGCCGCCACCTTCGACATAAACGCCGCCCGCTACCTCGACGTTCTCGAGATACGTTTCGCCCTCGCCGACGCCCGCGGCAACGATCAGGCCGCCGTTTACCTTCAGGTTTTTGACGGCTGCCCCGTCGGTATTTATCACGACAATGCCGACGGCCTCGCCGAGACCCGCATAATCGTGTTCACCGGCAGCGTCTATCAAAAGTCCGACCATATTATCGAGTATGGTCGCGGCCTCGGCACGGGTGATCGTGTCTTTCGGATGGAAGCCGCCGTCTGGGAAGCCGTTTATGTATCCCGCATCCTTCAGGCCCTGTACGGCGTCCGCCGCCCAATCGGCTATGTCCGCCGCGTCCGGAAACACCGCCGTTTCACCGGAACCGTCCGCGATATGGAAGGCCCGCGCGATCATGACAGCAGCTTCCGCCCGCGTGATGTTCCGATCAGGGGCGAAGCTGCCTCCGCCGACGCCCGTTACAACGCCAGCAGCGGCGAGATGGCGCACATTGTCATAGTACCAGGCCGACGGGCTCACATCGGTGAATACCGGGCTGTCCGTGGACTGATACTTCATTACCCGGTCCAGCACTGCCGCCATTTCCGCGCGGGTGATCGGGTCATCGGGCCTGAAAGAACCGTTATCGCCCTTCAGCACCCCGTAATCCGACCATTGCGCGATGGCGTTTTCCGCCCAGTGACCGGAGGTGTCGGCATATGGGCCATTTTCCGCCGCGAAAGCGGCAACCGGCGCTATGCTCAAAATCACGGCGAGGATTAATATCATTCCCGTGGCTTTTGAAAGGATTCTGCTGATTTTCATAAAAAGATCCTTCCTTTCGCTGCGCTCAAGACACAAACAGACCATTAAAAAGACTGATCTTTTGCGCATGAAGCGCGGTTGAAGCGAAGCGGGAGCGCTTCGCGCTTGAATTCAGCGTGTTTAGCGTGATTCTCACGCTAAAGCCTCCTCCATTTAAGTTTGCGGTATACTTGCCAAAAGGCCTGCTTTTTGACGGGCCGCCGGTTTATCTATTATACCACCGTTCCGCCAGCCGAAACAAGTCCTTTTCAGCAGAGGGCGCAACAAAACCGCCGGCAAAAAACGCCGCATCCACTTTCGTGCTGCGACGTTCCTGTTGCCGGCGGTTCCCGTTTGTCTGTCGTGCCGCGTACCGCTTATTCCATCGTGATTGCGCTGCCGGTCGGCACGATGCCGATATAGGATTTGCCGATGCCAAGCTCGAGCGGCGCGCCGTCCTCGCGCGTGTATGTAAAAGGCGCGCCCGTGCCGGCGCGGCTCCATTTGACCGGGACCGACCTGCCGCCGCAGATGAAGTAGCCCGTGCCCGTGCCGTCCAGGTCAAAGCTCCTGCGGCCATAGCTGTCGAGCACCTTTGAATCGGAGAAAAGAACGAGCAGGTTCTTGAATTGCACGGCCTCGCTCGTTGTTCCGTCGGTGAGCGCGGTGTCGTACTGGCTGCCGGTGTAGCAACCGGTGTCGGCGCGGTAGCTGAAGCGCGTGTTTTTTAAGCCCGCGAAGCTGACGTTGACGGAGGCCGCCGGGGCCGCAGCGGCGCCGAGCTCGGGGGTCTCCGTAAAGGAGAGGCCGTAATCGAAGGCGTCGGCGTGCTCCGGCTCATAGCCGAGCTTGGCGGTGTATTCGAGAATCTTGTCGGAGGAGGTGAACAGGCTGTGCTCGATGCCGTGGGCCTGGCGGCTGGGATCGCGGTAGAAGATCTCGCTCGAATAAGCGCCGCGGACGCCGTCGATGTTATCGACGCCCTTGGCGGAAATATCCGAATAGGCCTGCTCGCTTCCGCCGGCGTGGACATATATCGCGTCATAGCTCAGGGCGAGCTCGATATAATAGGGGCGGGACGAGCGCATGCTGCCGATGGCGCCGACGCCGTTCAGGTCGGAGAAAATCGCCTCAAAACGGGTGATCTCGCCCTCGGCGAGAACCTCATAGAGAATATCCGCTTTGGAGATGCCGCACTGGGGGAGCGCGACCGAGATGTTGTTGAGCATGACGGCATAGGGCCGGTATGCGTCGATTTCCCGGGAAATCGTCTCGCCGGTCAGCGGATTTGTGATCGGCTCCGGCTCCGGCGTGGGCGACGGCCTTTCCGTCGCCTCGGGCGTGTTTACGGAGGGCGGCTCGGCCGAAATGGCCGGGTCCGCAGGCTTTTTTCCGCAGGCGGCCAGCAGCATCAGCAGGGCGAGCAGAAGGGGCGTCAGCTTATTCATCATATACCTCCGTGTACTTCTGTGAATTCAGAAAAGCTTGTCGGATTTTACGTTTTCTTGTCCGCATATCTTGGTGTAATATACACTTATTTTAGCCTATTGTCAAACCCCGCGCCGCATGGTAGAATATATTGGTTAAGTATTGCGGCAAGGAATCGGGCGTCCTGTATGACGCGGCGGATTCAGCGCGCGGCGCGGAAAAGCGCCGCGGTGGCTGTCATAAATTCCGGGCGGACAACGCGCGAACAGCCGCGAAAAGGAGATTGCCATGTATAAAATCGTCGGGAAACGGGCGCTGAACGCGGCCGGGACGACGTTCGAAATGCTTGTGGAAGCGCCGCTGGTGGCGCGCAAATGCCTTGCGGGGCAGTTTATTATTTTTCGCACGGACGAATTCGGCGAGCGCGTGCCGCTGACGATCGCGGATTACGACAGGGAAGCGGGGACGGTCACGATCATGTTCCAGCCTGTCGGCCGGTCGACGCAGCTGTTGGCCGGGCTGGAGCCGGGCGATTATATCCGCGATTTTGTCGGTCCGCTCGGCAGGCCGACGGAAATTGCGGACTTGAAGCGCGCCGCTGTCGTCGGGGGCGGCGTCGGCTGTGCCATCGCCTATCCCGTGGCGAAGGCCATGCACGCCGCGGGCGTCGCGGTCGATATGATAGCCGGCTTCCGCAGTCGGGACCTCGTTATGCTCGAGGATGAGCTGAAAAACAGCGCTTCAAGACTCTTTATCATGACGGACGATGGAAGCTGTGGCGAGAAAGGCTTTGTTACGGATAAGCTCAGGGACCTGCTCGAGGCGGGCGGGCGCTATGACGAGGTTGTGGCGATCGGCCCCGGCGTCATGATGAAATTTGTCAGCCTCACGACGAAGCCTTACGGCATAAAGACCGTCGTTTCCCTGAACCCGATTATGATCGACGGGACCGGCATGTGCGGCGGCTGCCGCGTGTCGGTCGGCGGCGAGACGAAATTCGCCTGTGTGGACGGGCCGGAATTTGACGGCCAACTCGTCGATTGGGACGAGCTGCTCCGCCGCGGCGCGTTTTACCGGGACGCCGAGGCGGAGCAAAGGGAACACGCCTGTTATTTGACCGGGGGTGCGCGCCATGGCTGATATGTCGCTGAAAAAGACCGCCATGCCGGAGCAGGCGCCGGCGCTGCGCAATAAAAATTTTTCCGAGGTCTCGCTGGGCTACACGGCTGAAATGGCCGTGAGCGAGGCGAAGCGCTGTCTCGGGTGCAGGCATAAGCCCTGCGTTTCGGGCTGCCCCGTGAACGTCCGGATACCGGAATTTATTCAAAAAATCGCGGAGGGCGCCTTTGAAGAGGCTTATGCGCTCATCGCCTCCACAAACAGCCTGCCCGCGGTCTGCGGCCGGGTCTGCCCGCAGGAGAGCCAGTGCGAGGGCAAGTGTGTGCGCGGCATCAAGGGCGAGCCGGTGGCCGTCGGCAGGCTCGAGCGTTTTGCCGCCGATTTCCACCGCGAAAACGCGGCCGCTGAGGAAAAGCCGGAGAAGCGCGGGACAAACGGCCGCAGAGTCGCCGTGGTCGGCTCCGGCCCCGCGGGGCTGAGCTGCGCCGGAGAGCTCGCGCGGCTCGGCTGCGCGCTTACGGTTTTCGAGGCCTTCCATGAGCCGGGCGGCGTGCTGGTCTACGGCATCCCGGAGTTCCGCCTGCCTAAGGCTATTGTCCGGGCGGAGATCGCAGAGCTGGAGAAAATGGGCGTCACGATTGTCACCAACGCCGTCGTCGGCAGGGCTCTGAGCGTAGATGAGCTGTTTGACGAGGGCTTCGAGGCCGTTTTCATCGGCTCGGGCGCGGGGCTGCCGCAGTTTTTGGGTATACCCGGCGAAAACCTGCTGGGCGTCTACTCGGCGAACGAATACCTGACGCGCATCAATCTTATGAAGGCCTATCTGCCCGAATACGACACGCCGCTCAAACGCGCAAAGCGCGTCGCGGTCGTCGGCGGCGGAAACGTCGCGATGGACGCCGCGCGCTGCGCCAAAAGGATGGGCGCGGAGACGGTCTATATCGTCTACAGGCGCGGCATGGCGGAGCTTCCCGCCAGACAGGAAGAGGTCCATCACGCGGAGGAGGAGGGGATCGTCTTTAAGCTCCTCAATAATCCCGCCGCGGTGCTGGGCGATGAAGACGGCGCGGTCAGGGGGCTCGAGTGCCGCGCGATGGCGCTGGGCGAGCCGGACGAAAGCGGCCGCCGCAGGCCGGTGGAGATCGCGGGTTCAAGCTTTGTTCTGGACGTGGACGCGGTGATTATTGCCATTGGCACAAGCCCGAACCCGCTGCTCACGTCCGCGACGAAGGGCCTGGATACAAACCGCAGGGGCTGCATCATCGCCGACGAGAACGGGGCGACGAGCCGCGCGGGCGTTTTCGCGGGCGGAGACGCCGTGACCGGCGCGGCCACGGTCATCCTCGCGATGGGCGCGGGAAAGACCGCGGCGCAGAGCATCGACGCCTATATCGGGCATAAAAAATAGTTTCTGTGAAACTATTTTTTATGCGCGTGTGCGAAAGGGCAGTTGACAGTTGACAGTGAAGAGTTGACTATTTTTAACGCGCATGTGCGCACTGCGTGCGTACGCGCTTTAGGTTTAATGCCGCGGCGCGGGACGGGCCGCCCGCCGTTTCCCCCCATATTTGATATATCGGGAATAAGGCTTTGTAAAGCCTGTAATACCAATACTTTCCAAGCGCATTTGACGGCGCATTTGACGGCGTATATTGTAAAAATACGGACGGCAAAGCGCGGCGGAAAAGAAAAGCGCCCCGCGGCCGGAAGGCTCCGGCACGCAGGGCTGCGGGGGAATCTCTCTTTTATTTTTTTCGTAGATTTTCTGACGGCGCATTTGACGGCTTAAAAATACAGCCGGAGCTTTCGCCTACGCAGGCCTGCGCGCTCAGGAGCGACCCAACAGCGCTTTCGGTATCCGGTCAACAGACATTCGGAGCAATTAAGTGCTCATTGGAGATTTTATTTGACAATATTGCGATTTTATGCCGTATAAATATAAATGGATATAGGCGGCCTCGGGCTGCTTAGCGTCCGTTTTTTGGCATATTTCTTTCCCGATATATCAAATATACGGAAATTTGTCGGATACAGCTCCGCAACGACCATGCGCAGGCGCCGTACCGGAGCAGGGCTATATATATTTTACATTTTCGAGAGCCTTCGGATGGCTTTCGTTTAAGCGGAGACTTGCAGGCGCTTGTCTATGCGGCGCAAAAAATCAAACGAACAGGAGCGAAACGACGATGTTTACAGAGAAAAAACCCGGCAAAAAAACCTTATCCTTTTTACTCGCGCTTATTATGGCGGCTGGGCTGTTGCCCGGCGGGCTTATCGCGCCGCTGACGGCGCACGCGGCGGGGACGGAATATCACGTCCGGAACTGGAATCCCTACAATGCGTCCGGCAACCCGGACGGTTACCCCGCAACGCTGAGCGACGGGGATATCGTCTATCTAGAAGCCGCCGACGGCCGGACGACGACC
>JAISDV010000129.1 GCA_031264545.1 Oscillospiraceae bacterium
AGCGAGTTGACCGCCGCGGAAATCGCGCTGTAGGTATCCGTCCCGGTCGAGGAGAGGACGCGGCAGGCGAAAGCGGAGTTGTTGCCGCCGCCGTGCTCGGCGTGGAGGATAAGCATGAGGTCGAGTAAGCGCGCTTCCTCCCCGGTATAGGATTTGTCCTTTCGCATCATGCGCAGGAAATTCTCGGAGACGGAGAGGTTCTCCTTCGGCACAGGCAGGTACAGCGACCTGCCGTCGAAGTGACGGCGCTTTACGGCGTAGGCGTTGGCAACGATGACCGGAAAGCGTCCGATCAGCTCGATCGACTGACGGACAATATTTTCAAGCGCGGTGTCGTCCGGGTTATCATCATAAGAATAGAGGGCAAGCACACTTCTCGCGAGCTTATTCATCACGTTTTTGCTGGGCGCTTTCAGGATCATGTCCTCGGTGAAGTTCTGGGGCAGCGCCCGCGCGCGGGAAAGGATCGTGTCAAACCGCTTGAACTGCCCGGCGCCGGGCAGATGGCCAAACAGGAGCAGATAGGCGGTCTCTTCAAAGCCGAAGGAGCGCTCCCGCGAGTGGTACGCGACGAGGTCCTCGACGTCGATCCCCCGGTAATAAAGCTTTCCGGGAATAGGGACCCTTCCGCCGTCCTGTATGTAATAGCCCTGGACGCTGCCGATCTGCGTAACGCCGGCCATGACGCCCGTACCGTCTTCATTTCTCAGGCCGCGCTTGATGGCGTGGTTTTGATACTGGCTGCCGTCAATCGTATAGGCCAGACGAATATCGGCGCAGAGCTCAGTCACATATCCCTTCAGGACGTCATCCATGATATCCAAATCCGATCCCTCCTTCGCCGATTTGACGTTAATTATACGCCTGACTAAAAATTTATGCAAGTTTATTGGGGACATTATTCAAATTGTTGCGAATATCCGTTTGTCTGCGTCAGATTTTAGGCTATTTTGCAAGTTACACAATCATGCCCAAATGTCTTGTTATTCGGCATATTTATGATATACTTTTTAGCAAAGAACGGCACAAGGGTGAAAATCATGATCACATGTCACAACAACGGATATTTATTCAGAAACGGCGCGCCGGAACGGGCGGCCGCCGGCTTTGTCCCGGAGGCCTCGGACAGGGAAAAAACGATCAGCGCGCGCATCCTGAAAGCGCACGACACGTCAAAAGAGCCGGGGCAGCTCCGCCTGAAGTTCGACAGCCTGATTTCTCACGACATCACCTATGTCGGCATCATACAGACGGCGAAGGCCAGCGGGCTGAAGTCCTTTCCCGTGCCCTACGTCCTCACGAACTGTCATAACAGTCTCTGCGCCGTCGGCGGCACGATCAACGAGGATGACCACGCTTTCGGCCTGTCCGCCGCGAAGAAATACGGCGGGATATACGTTCCCGCGAATGCCGCCGTCATCCACCAGTACGCGCGCGAGAAGCTGGCGGTCTGCGGCAAAATGATCCTCGGCAGCGACAGCCACACGCGCTACGGCGCGCTCGGTACGCTCGGCATCGGTGAGGGCGGTCCCGAGCTCGTCAAGCAGCTGCTTTCAAACACCTATGACCTCAAACGCCCCGATGTGGTTCTCGTCTGGCTGACGGGCGAGCCGCGGCACGGCGTCGGCCCGCATGACGCGGCGATCGCCCTGTGCGGCGCGGTGTACGACAGCGGCTTCGTCAAGAACAAAATCCTGGAATTCGCCGGCCCGGGCGTCGGAAAGCTGCCGATGGATTTCCGCATCGGCATCGACGTGATGACGACGGAAACGACCTGTCTCAGCTCCGTTTGGGAAACGGACACCGCCGTCGAAACCTATCTCGCCGCCCACGGCAGGCCGGGCGAATACCAGGCGCTCGCTCCGCTCGACGGCGCCTATTACGACGCGATGATCACGCTCGATCTCAGTCAAATCGAACCGATGGCCGCCCTGCCCTTCCACCCCGCGAAAGCCTGTACGATCAAAGAGCTCCAGCGGAACGCGGGCGACATTTTCCGACAGATTGAGCTGGACGCGGAGAAAAGCCTCCCCGGCGGCGTCAGGCTGCGCCTGACGGACAAGCTCGTCAATGGAAAAATCCTCGTCGACCAGGGCATCATCGCCGGCTGTGCGGGCGGCCTGTACGACAACCTTGCCGAGGCCGCCGCGATCCTCGCGGGCTGCAGCGTCGGCGACGATTATTTCTCACTGTCGGTCTACCCCGCGAGTATTCCGGTCAATATGGCGCTGATCAAAAACGGCGTTCAGACGTGCCTGATGACAAGCGGCGCGCTGTTTAAATCCAGCTTTTGCGGCCCCTGCTTCGGCGCGGGCGACGTGCCCGCGAGCAACGCTCTGTCTATCCGCCACACGACGCGGAACTTCCCGAACCGCGAGGGCTCCCGGCCCTCGGACGGACAGAGCGCCGGCGTTATGCTCATGGACGCGCGCTCGATCGCGGCGACCGCCCGGAATCAGGGCGCGCTCACAAGTGCTGCGGATATCGATTATACGCGCCCGGCCGCCCCGGAGCCGGGCTTCGACGGGCGCGTTTACGAGAAGCGCGTCTATTCCGGCTTCGGCAGGCCCCGGCCGGACGAGGCGCTCAGAATGGGGCCGGGCATCGCCGAGTGGCCGGAAATTCCCGCCCTCGCGGAGAATACGCTCTTACGCCTGGCCAGCGTCATCCGTGACCCCGTCACCACAACGGACGAGCTGATCCCCTCGGGCGAGACCTCAGCCTACCGCTCGAACCCCCTGAAGCTGGCCTCCTTCACGCTCTCCCGCCGGGACCCCGGCTATGTCGGGCGGGCACAGGCGGCCGCGGCGCTTGAAGCGGACAGGGCCGCAGGCGATTATCCCGACGCGCTGCTCACCGTAATCAAAAGGCTCGGCCTGCCGGCCGAGACGCTTGAAAAAACTTCGGTCGCCAGCGCCGTCTATGCCAACAAGCCCGGCGACGGCTCCGCCCGGGAGCAGGCGGCCTCCTGCCAGCGCGTGCTCGGCGGCGGCGCGAACATCTGCCGTGAATTCGCCACAAAGCGCTACCGCTCGAACTGCATCAACTGGGGCATCCTGCCCTTCACCACCGGCGAGACGGGCCGCTTTGAGGGAGAGGTCGGCGACTGGCTGTATATTCCCGGCATCCGCGCGGCCGTCGAATCCGGCGCGGAGGAGATCCGGGCGACGCTGCTCTCAGAGCGCGGTACCTCGGACCTGACGCTCCGGCTGAGGAACCTGACCGGGGAGGAGCGGGAAATCCTGCTGCGGGGCTGTCTCATCAATTACTACGCAACCCATATAGAAAAGTGAGCGCTTCTCACAAGATATACAGGACAAGGAGTTTTCAGATGTCAAAAATAACGATGAACCCCATCGTCGAGATGGACGGCGACGAAATGACCCGCATTCTCTGGAAAATGATCAAGGACGAGCTGCTCGCCCCCTTTGTCACGCTGAACACCGAATATTACGACCTCGGCCTGCCCAAACGCGATGAAACGGACGACCGGATAACCGTCGAAGCGGCAAACGCCATAAAAAAACACCGGGTCGGCGTCAAGTGCGCGACGATCACGCCAAATGCCCAGCGCGTTGAGGAATATAAGCTCAAGGAAATGTGGAAAAGCCCGAACGCCACCATCCGCGCCATTCTGGACGGGACGGTTTTCCGCACGCCCCTTATCACCGAGAGCGTCAGGCCCTATGTGAAGGGCTGGGTCAAGCCCATCACCATCGCCCGCCACGCCTATGGCGACGTGTACAAGGCCGTGGAGCTCCGCGTCCCCGGCAAGGGCACGGCCGAGCTGCTTTTCACCGGGGAAAACGGCGAGTGCTTCCGCCAGACCGTCTATGACTTTGAGTGCCCGGGCGTTCTCCAAGTGCAGCACAACAAGGACAGCTCTATCGAGGCCTTTGCCCATGCCTGCTTCAGCTACGCGCTCGACACAAAGCAGGAGCTTTGGTTCGCCGCCAAGGATACGATTTCAAAGCAGTATGACCAGACCTTCAAGCGCATCTTCGCGGACATTTACGAAAAGCAATACAAGGCGCGCTTTGAGAAGGCCGGCATCGCATACTTCTACACCCTTATAGACGACGCAGTCGCCCGCGTAATCCGTTCCGGCGGCGGCTTCATCTGGGCCTGCAAAAACTACGACGGCGACGTGATGAGCGATATGGTTTCCACCGCCTTCGGCTCTCTTGCGATGATGACGAGCGTGCTCGTCTCGCCGGACGGCTGCTATGAGTTTGAGGCGGCGCACGGCACGATCACCCGCCATTATTACCGCTGGCTTAAGGGCGAACAGACCAGCTCCAATCCCATCGCCACCATTTTCGCCTGGTCGGGCGCGCTGAAAAAGCGCGGCGAGCTGGACGGCAACGCCCCGCTTGCAGCCTTTGCCGAAAGGCTGGAAAGGGCTTGTCTTGACACCATCGAGAGCGGCGTCATGACCGGCGATCTTGTTGCACTCTGTACACGGGAGGACGCGAAAGCCGTTACAAGCGCCGAGTTCATCGCGGCGATCCGAACGAGACTGGAGAAGCCGGTCTGAGCGCGGAAGGCAGCTGAACATCCGGCGGACAGGCGGCAATACCGGTGCAGCGTGAGCCGGCTATTTACCCAAGTATGCCTTTTTGACCGCTTCGTTTTTGAGAAGCTCTTTTCCGGGGCCTGAAAGCGTGATACGCCCGGTCTCGAGCACGAACCCCATATCCGCAGTATGGAGCGCCATGTTGGCGTTCTGCTCGATCAGGAGGATCGTGACGCCCTGCCTGTTGATCTCCCGGATGATGTCAAAAATGCCTTTTACGACAAGCGGCGCTAGACCGAGAGAGGGTTCGTCCATCATCATAAGCCTGGGACGGCTCATCAGCGCGCGCCCGACCGAAAGCATCTGCTGTTCGCCGCCGGAGAGCGTTCCGGCAGCCTGCCAGGCGCGTTCCTCGAGACGCGGGAACAGGCTGTAGACCCACCTGATGTCCTCTGTAAGGTCGTCCTTCCTGAGATAGGCCCCGACCTTGAGGTTCTCAAGCACCGTCAGATCCGGGAAAACCCGCCTGCCCTCGGGAACGAGCGTAATCCCTTTGGCGACGATCTCGTTAGGTTTTCGGCCTGTAATATCCTCGTTCATAAGGCTGATCGACCCTGAGACCGGAGAAACCAAGCCGGCAATTGTCCTGAGCGTGGTCGATTTGCCCGCGGAGATGTGGACCGCGGGCATCGATTTGTCCGCTGTGCACGCACATATGTCCACACACAGCTCTGGTAGATATTATAGCGCACCGAATCGTTGTTTGCAAGGTTTTATTTTTCCGATAAGACGCTTTTACTGCAAAATACAAGCGGGCTTTCAGCCGCCGTTCAAGTCGGGATTTATACATTATGTAAACTATTTAGATGTTTCTGTTCAAACGCAAACGCCGTTTGCGGATTTGTAAAAATCTGGAATTTAGGCGTATCTGTCCTCTGCCGCTTGGTTTTTCTGCGTGTTGAAAAAGCTGTTGAAAATGTTTATAACTTTTTAAGCATGTATTCCAATGCCCCGCTTATGTAAATAGAACTTAAAATAATTTTTCGCATTTTGACGGAGCCCGGCCTTCATTTTAGCTGATAATAAATGGTAATCAGCGCAACGATGTCATCGGTCGATGACCTTGTCAGACGTGAGTATCAGACTTTCTTCTCTCGCGATTTTAGAGATAATAAGGGCGAGATTGATACAATTTAAGGAAAGGTCAGGAGCGGCGAAAAAGGGGTGTGCAAAGGATACAGGGGGTATGCAAGCCGCCTGACGAAAATTCAATGTCCGAAAACAGCCAGACTTTCATCTGGGAATATGGTATATTGAATTAAAATAAAGTTTGGAGGTTGACGGATATGCTTGAAAACAAGGACGCTTTGTATGCGGCTCTCACGGCGAAGGACGCCCGTTTTGACGGTCGCTTTTTTGTGGGCGTTTCTTCCACGGGCATATACTGCCGTCCCGTTTGCAAAGCGAAACAGCCGAAATTGGACAACTGTACATTCTACGAAACTGCCGCCGAAGCGGAGCAGTCGGGATACCGCCCGTGCCTTTTGTGCAGACCCGAGCTGGCACCCGGCAAGGCGATAACGGACGCTTCGGCAAACTTGGCACTCCGAGCCGCCCGAATGCTGGAAGACAAGTGCGGAAGCGATGCGCGCGTTGATGAAATCGCTGCGCAGCTTGGGTATACAGACCGTCATATGCGACGTGTGTTTATGGACGAATACCACGTCACACCGATACAGTTTCTGCAAACGTGCCGATTGCTCTTGGCGAAGAATCTGCTGACCGGCACGGCATTGTCTGTCCTTGATGTGGCGATGGCGGCGGGCTTCGGCAGCCTGCGCCGCTTCAACGACCTTTTCAAAGAGCATTACAAACTCACGCCAACCGACCTGCGGAAACGGGTGCCGAGAGAACGCGATACTGGCGGCGTTACAGTGGCGTTAGGATACCGGCCGCCTTACCTATGGGACGCTCTTTTAGGCTTCTTTGCGGGACGGGCTATTGTCGGGGTCGAAAGCGTTTCGGATGGCGAATACTGCAGAACCGCCCGTTTTACAACTGCCGAAGGAAAAAGCGTCGAAGGTTGGCTGCGCGTACGGAACAATTCCGACAAGGACAGGCTCTCCGTCACCGTCAGCGAAAGCCTACTCCCAGTCCTGCCGCAGGTGTTATCAAGGGTGAAACGGCAGTTTGACTTGCACTGCGACCCGAACGCTGTTTATGAAACACTTTCCTCGATGAACGATATAACGCCTGACCTCTGTGTAATCGGGACACGGCTGCCCGGTTGTTTCAACGCCTTTGAGATGGCGGTGAGGGCGGTGTTGGGGCAGCAGATTACCGTAAAAGCGGCGGGGACGCTGGCGGCGAGGATTGCCGACGCGCTTGGAACGCCGCTCGAAACCGGCATACCCGGCTTGACCCGGACGTTCCCTTCACCCAACGATGTGCTGGCTCTTGGTGACGATATAGAAAACCATTTCGGGGAATTAGGTGTGACTTCGGCACGGTCACGGGCAATCCGCGAACTGGCGCGTGTGTTCGGTGACGGGATGATTGACTTCGACTACCCCGCCAACCCCGAAGATGAGATAAAGAAACTGACTGAACTTCGCGGCATTGGCGCGTGGACGGCAAACTACATCGCTATGCGGGCGATGGGCTGCACGGACGTTTTCCTTGAAACGGACTACGGCGTAAAAAAAGCACTTGCGCCGCATACGCCGAAAGAGATGCTGCAATTGGCAGAAAACTGGCGGCCTTGGCGCAGTTATGCCACAGTCAACCTTTGGAATTCGCTGTAAGGAGGGAAAAGATGTATTACTCTACAACATATAACTCGCCGATTGGCAAGCTCACGCTGGCAAGCGACGGCGAGAGCCTTATCGGGCTTTGGATAGAGGGGCAGAAATATCACGGTGACACACTGCCGGAACAGCCAACCGAGCGGGACGATTTGCCCGTCTTCGACAAAACAAAAAGCTGGCTTGACCGCTACTTCGCGGGCAAAAAGCCAGACATTTCAGAACTGCCGTCAGCGCCGATCGGCAGCGCGTTCCGCCAAGCCGTGTGGGACATCCTGCGGTCGATTCCTTACGGCAAAATTACGACATACGGTGAACTCGCAAAACAGATAGCGGCGAAGTCCGGCAAGGAGACGATGTCGGCGCAGGCGGTCGGCGGCGCGGTCGGGCATAACCCGATTTCCATCATCATTCCGTGCCACCGCGTCGTCGGCTCGAACGGGAACCTGACGGGTTATGCCGGCGGTATTGCGACCAAGGTGAAGCTGCTCGAATTTGAGGGCGCGGATATGCGCGAATTGTTTGTCCCGAAAAAAGGGACTGCGTTATAAAAACTGAGGTGTGTTATGAACAGCGAAAACTTAGACGCGGACAGGGCGTCTTTCACCGCACAGGCGGCAGGCTTTGAGAATCCGTCAATGAACGTCTCCAAAGAACTCTAGTAAATCTTTTGCTGATTTGAAGTTTACTGTTGAATTTTGGCTTGAAACAGGCTATTATAAGAGAGAAATCTTTAAGCACGGTGCTGTGATGCCGGCAAGGTTTGCGAAAACGGGATAGGGCTGCCCTGCGCAGCCGCCTTGTGACCTTGTCCGGATCGCTCGGACAAGGTTTTTTTATAGCCTGCCTGCGGCAAACTACAAAAATTGCCATGCGCCGCGGATACGCAGAGAGAAGCGGATTATGAGATTTAAGGTGCAGATCATGACCGAAGCGGACGTGGACCGCAGGCCTGTACGGATTGCGCACGAGATCATTGAAAAAAACCAGGGCGCCCGGGAGCTCTGCCTTATCGGGATCAAAACACGGGGGATACCCCTTGCCTACAGACTGGCCGGGAACATCCGGCAGATCGCCGGCGCCGATGTCCCGGTCGGCGAACTGGACATCACGCTTTACAGGGACGACCTGACGGCAGCCGCCCGAGAGCCTCTGGTCAGCGGTACGAAAATCCCCTTTTCCGTCGAAGATAAAACTGTTGTTCTGGTCGACGACGTGATCTTCACCGGGAGAACGGCGCGCGCCGCCCTTGACGCCGTGATGAACGCGGGCCGCCCGGCCAGAATACAGCTGGCCGTTCTGATCGACAGAGGCCATAGCGAGCTCCCGATCAAGGCCACTTACGTCGGGAAAAATATTCCGACCGCGCTCAGCGAGGTCATCTCCGTCCGTCTTGCCGAGCAGGACGGCAAAACAAATGTGTGCATCTATGAAAAATAATTATAGAGGAGTATCCAGATGAAAAAAGAAAAAGAGACCCTTGGCTATCTGCCCGATGAGAGGCCGTCGCCGGTGCGGCTTCTGCTCTACGCTGTCCAGCAGGTCATCGTCATGTTCCCCGCCACGATCGCCGTTGCGCTGATCACCGGCTTCCAGGTATCGACTACGATCTTCGCAAGCGGCCTTGCCACGCTGTGCTTCGTCTTCATTTCCGGCAAAAAGATCCCGCTCTATTATGGCTCCAGCTTCGCTTACCTTTCCGCGATATCCGGACTGGTCGCCGCGCAGGGCTTTTCCAAAGTGAACGGCATCCTGCCGACGGAGGCGATACAGGTCGCCCAGTTCGGCATCATCATGTCCGGCCTTGTCTCCATCGCCGCAGGTCTCCTGGTCAGGTTTTCCGGCCGCGGCGCGGTCGAGAAGGTTCTGCCGTCCTCCATCACCGGCTCCATTGCCATGATCATCGGTCTCACTCTGGCGGGAAACGCGCTTTCCGACGCGGCGCCCGCTGCGGACGCGGCCGGCATCCTCGGCAGCGGCTGGGTCTGGGGCGTAGCCCTCGTAACCCTGCTTTCGACTATCCTCTTCTCGAAATATCTTAAGGGCTTCCTCGGCCAGCTTCCCCTGCTCCTCGGCGCGGGCGTCGGCTGCCTTTTCGCCGCGATCCTCTACTGGATCGGCGGGAGCGGCATGAACCTGTTCCGCAGTCTTCCGGCGGAAGCGCTTGCGGCCTCCGCATGGAAGCTCGGAGACGGCAGCATCTTTGCCCTGCCCGCTTTCTCCCTGCCGAAGCTCTCATGGCCGGCCGTCGCGGCGATCATGCCTATTGCGATCGCGACCATCCCCGAATCCACCGCCCACATCTATCAGCTTGATATTTATGTCAACGACCTGGCTAAGAAAAAAGGCAAGGGCCGATACGAGCTCTCCGGCCTGCTCGACAGGAACCTGATCGGCGACGGCATATGCGACATGATCTCGGGCTTTGTCGGCGGCCCCGCAGGCACGAACTACGGCGAAAATATCAGCACCATGGCTATAACTAAGGTCTTTTCCATGCCCGTTCTGATCGCGGCCTCCATCGTGGCAATGATCATTTCCCTCTTTACGCCGCTGATCAAGGTCATCTACGGTATTCCCACGGCCGTCATCGGCGGATTGGAAATCTACCTCTTCGGCGCCATTGCCGCGCAGGGCATCGCGATTATGATCGACAAAAAGGTCGATATGTTCAGCTCGAAGAACATCGCCGTAATCGCGACCGTCATGGTCATCGGTGTCGGCGGACAGTATGCCTTCGGCGGCAATATCCCTTTCTTCGGCGTCGACGTGCCCTGTATTGCGGGCGCCGCCATCTTCGGTATCCTCCTGAATCTCATACTCAGCATCGGTGAAAAAAAGGAAAAGCCCGCAAAAAAATAGGCCGTTTATACCTTGGGGCATAGCTTATGCACGCTTGGTGTTTCCGCACTCCGGCCATGCGCGCCGCTCTGCGGGCTGGCGCAGCATTCATACAGCATTCTGTTCATATAATTCTCTTGTCAGGTGCGGGGGCCTGTGTTATATTAGTATATAATAATGATAATCATTATTATACTGATTTCAGGCCCCAAATGACATATCACAAGAAAGGTTGGCAAACATGAAAAAAGAACACAAATTCTTTATTTGTAAGCATTGCGGCAACATTGCGGGTATGCTCGCGTTTTCCGGCGTCATCCCTGTCTGCTGCGGCGAGCCCATGAAAGAGCTTGAGCCAAACACGGCGGACGCTTCTGCCGAAAAGCATGTGCCCGTTATCAAGACCGAAGACGGGAAAATCACAGTTGAAATCGGCTCCGCGCTCCACCCCATGATCGAGGCACACCATATCAACTGGATCTATATCCAGACGGAAAAGGGCGGCCAGCGTAAGAGCCTGACGCCTACCGGCGCGCCGTCCGCCAGCTTCACGCTCACGGATGACGACAAGCTTATCTCCGCGTTTGCCTATTGCAACCTCCACGGACTCTGGAAGGTCGACGCATAAGATGACGGCGAAAATCTGAACAAAGGAAGGAATCCCATGAAACGATACACCTGCTCCCTCTGCGGCTACGTTTACGACGAGCAGCTCGGCGATCCCGACAGCGGCGTCGCCCCCGGCACGAAGTTTGAAGACCTTCCCGACACCTGGATCTGTCCCGTTTGCGGCGCCTCAAAAGCCGATTTCGATTTGAGCGAATAGGACCCCGCATTCACATGTTAACGACCGCAAAAGGGATACGCAGCAGCTGCGCATCCCTTTTTTGCAGTATACCCTGTGCTCCGGAGCTTTTATGGAGCTTTTACCGCGGTGTTGTGCGCCTGCGGGCTTGAATTCCAGCCGGAAAATGATATAATCACACAACGGCAGGGAGGGAATCGTTATGCTCGGCATCGAAAATCTGACTAAGCGCTACGGCGGAAAGCGCGCTGTGGACGGGCTTTCGCTTCACATCGCCCCGGGTGAGATCTGCGGCTTCATCGGCCATAACGGCGCCGGCAAAACGACGGCCATCAAATGCTGCTGCGGCATCCTCGGTTTTGAAGAAGGCGACATCCGCATAAACGGCTTGTCGGTCAAGACCGACCCGCTCGCGTGCAAGCGGATACTTGCCTACATCCCCGACAATCCGGATATGTACGAATTCATGCCGGGAATCGCCTATCTGAATTTCGTCGCGGATATTTTCGGCATTTCTCAAAAGACACGCGAGGCACAGATCAAAAAATACACGGATATATTTGAACTGACACAGGATCTGGCTCGGCCTGTCTCGTCCTATTCGCACGGTATGAAGCAGAAGCTTGCCCTTATCTCCGCCCTTATTCACGCGCCAAAGCTGATTATTATGGACGAGCCCTTCGTCGGCCTTGACCCGAAAGCCTCGCATCTGCTCAAAGGGCTTATGCGTGAGCACTGCGGCAAGGGCGGAGCCATCTTCTTCTCGACCCATGTGCTGGAGGTCGCAGAAAAGCTCTGCGACAAGGTGGCGATCATCAAGGACGGAAAGCTCATCGTTTCAGGGACAATGGAGGAGGTACGCGGAAACAGCTCCCTCGAGGACGTTTTTCTTGAGCTGGAGGGGGATGCTCATGTTTAGGGCCTTGCTCCGCACACAGCTGGCGGCCTTCGGCGCACAGCTTTTCCAGAGCGTCGCCAATCGGACAAAGAAGGCCTCTCCGCTTAAAATGATTGGCCTCGCGCTGCTGGTGCTCTACGCCTGTTTTGCCTTCATCATGATGTTCGGGCTGTATTTCAGCCAGCTTGCAAAGCCTCTCTTCGAAATGGGGATCGCCTGGCTTTACTTTGCGCTGTTCGCGATGGCGGCCTCTGCCCTGATGTTCACCGGCAGCGTTTTTATCGTGAAATCGCAGCTTTACGAGGCAAAGGACAACGACCTGCTTCTCGCCATGCCCATACCGCCGCGCCTCATTCTCGCAAGCCGTATGACCCTGCTTCTGCTTGTAAATTTTATTTTTGAGCTCCTTATCGCCATTCCCGCGCTCGTCATGTGGCTGCGGGCCGCGCCCGCGGCTGCCGGCCA
>JAISDV010000130.1 GCA_031264545.1 Oscillospiraceae bacterium
TCGTCCCAGTCCAGGTATTTTCTGGCCTTGACGTGCTTGACGGCGTCGATCACATCCGCAACGACCGCGCTCGCTGTAGGGCGCTTTCCGGCGCCCGCACCGTAGAACATCGTGTCGCCGAGGGCATTGCCGTGTACGACGATGCCGTTCATCACACCGTCCACATTGGACAGAAGGCTCGATCGGCTCACCAGATGCGGCGCGACATAGGCCGTTGCGGTGTCGTGTCCCGACCGGACGGCGCGCCCGAGAAGCTTGATCTTGCAGTCCAGGCGCTTGGCGTATTCCACGTCTGAGGCGCAGACGCCTCTGATTCCCTGAGCCTTGACATCGGCGGGGCTGACGTGCTTTCCGAAGCAAAGATCGGCCAGAATACAGATTTTGCGCGCGGCGTCGTATCCCTCGATGTCTGAGCTGGGGTCGGCCTCGGCGTAGCCGTTTTCCTGCGCCTGATGCAGCGCGTCCTCAAAGCTCGCGCCGTTCCGGATCATCTCGGTGAGAATATAGTTCGTCGTGCCGTTGAGGATGCCGTAAACCTCGTCGATTTTATTCGCAGTAAGACATTGCGTGATCGGGCGGATGATCGGGATACCACCGCCCACGCTTGCCTCAAATAGGTAATTCAGGTTGTTTTTCTTGGCGATCGCGATCAGCTCGTGGCCCTTTGTCGCGACCAGCTCCTTGTTGGAGGTGACGACGCTCTTCCCGGCCAGCAGCGCGCGCTTGGTTATATCATAAGCGATTTTTGTTCCGCCGATGGTTTCGATGACCACGGAGACCTCAGGGTCGTTTTCGACAATGGAAAAATCCCGCACGAGGTATTGTTCAAAGGCGTCTCCGGGAAAATCCCGCTTATCGAGGATATATTTGATCAAAACCTCTTCGGCTGCGTTTCGGGCGATGCCGTCGGCGTTTTCGGTGACGACCTCCGCAACGCCGCTGCCGACCGTTCCATAACCGCATATTGCGATTTTTGCCATGATGCTACCTCCTGCTGGGGTGTAAAGTGTGCCGTATGCCAGCCCGACGGGAAAAAGTGCGGAAAACGAGACGTCAGCCTGCGAGAACCTCGGCCTTTTTTACGCCGCCCGTTTTATGAAGATTATCGAGAAGCGCTTCGCCTGTGATCGCCATGCCGGTGGTCTCGGCGGAGATTGTGACGAGGGCCGTCCCGTTAATGGGAATGCTCTGGTTTATGGTCAGTATATTTGCGCCGCTGTTTGCGAACACCGCCAGAACGGACGAAAGCACGCCCATTTTGTCACGGAGCGTGATATGAAAGGTGATGATTCCACCGCGTTTCAAGTCCTGAAACGGCGTGACGGCATCCTTGTATTTATAGAAGGCGCTGCGGCTGATACCGACGGCGCCGGCCGCCTCGGCAACCGTTTGGGCTTCGCCCGTTTCGAGCAGCTCCTTTGCCTTTGCAACCTTTACGAAAATTTCGGGCAGCATATCGGCCTCGACCAGAAAATATTTGGACGCCTGTCCGGCCGCCATTGGCAGTGTCCCCCTCCCGGAGTCAAATGTTGTTCAGCTGCGTATTGAATCATACCATGGCACAGCGGTGTTCGCAACCGGAAGTTCGCGGAAAATGGTACAGATTTTACCCGCCGCTATTCAAAAACCCTGTTCAAACTGCAATAAAAACGTGAAAATCGGGCGCATAGACCGTACGGCTGAGGCGCCCGATGGATTTTTTGATGGATTTTGCAGGGAAATACGGCGTTTTATTGTCCAAGGAGCGCGGACAGGAGGTCGAGGATGTGTTCGGAAGAGAGCTGCTCCAGCAGGGGCTGAACCGCCGCGTTCTGATAGAGCCTGTTCAGACTGCCGCCGAGATAAAGTGACACACAGAGACAGATCCCGCCGGCCACGAGGAAAATAAGCGCAGCGAGCGCGACGCGCTTCCAGATTTTCTTCATCAAACGCCACACTCCTTTCCGGCGGTCCGGATCCTTTTTCCGCAGGCGGCGCGGAAAAGTTTGGCAATCAGGCTGATTGCGGACCAGGCGGCCAACCATAAAACGACGATGCCGACAGCCAGGCTGACCAGTCCGCCGCTGAAGAGCAGTAACGCGTCCGCGGGGTACAGGAGCGTTTTAAGCCCTGTGAGGAAGAGATAGCTCATTGCGACCAGAAAACCCGCGCCGGCGGCCGCAATCACAAGGAAAAACGCGGCGATAAGGATACTCAGAAGTGTGGAACCGATGATCGACAACACAAGGTCCGCACCGAAAGACGGCTTTTCCTCTCCGGCGGACGGCGATTCTCCGGCTGTTACGACCGTTTCGGAAGGCACGGTCTCCGGCTGTTCCGCCTCGTCGGGCTGCGGGAGTGCGTCTTCGGATTCTGCTTCGGCGATGCCCTCGGCGAGATCATCCGTCCCGCCGCCGCCGTCCCCGGCCGCCGGGATTCTCTCGCCGGCCTCCTTACGTCTTTTCAGGTCGATGGCCACCATCATCGGTGTGCCCAACTCGGCAAGCAGGGCGGCTTCGCTGTCCTGCCCGTTCTCGTCGAAGCGCGCACCATATGCGGCGATGATTTTCGCTTTTTCTTCGGGGGTAAAAAAGGTAAGGTATTGATTGAGCTCCACAAGGAACTGCTGTCTGTTCATCTTCAATCCCTCTTTGAAATAGTTTTGATGCCCCGGTTCATAAACTCTATTATATTCGTGTTTATGTAAACCGTCAAGGACTTTAGACAGGCTTCGCCTGATAATTGTCCTTTCGGAGAAAAAGCGCGGGCGTTTTTGCGGGCAAAACCGTTTATCGCGTTGCAAAAGCTTTCCGGCGCATGTATAATATTACCTGTGACGCCCTTCATGCGCTTTGATTGTCCTGCGCGCGCCTCACATGAATTTCCGTTTCGGCAGGTGGGCTGATATGAAAAACGATCGGAATATCGCTCTGGATGTCGCCGGCAGACTGGTCGCCGTTGCGGCGACGGTTTCGCTCTGCCTGCTGATGAGCACGGCCTCGAGGCTGCCGCACCTCATTTCCGCAGAGGCGGAGGCGCCCGTCTTTTCAGAAAGCCCGGCGGCCCCGCCCGCAGTTTCGCAGGAAGCGCCGCCGGAGCCGGCAGCCCGACTTTTCGAGCTGAGCTTTGTGGGGGACTGCACCCTCGCGAGCACAAGCTATAACAAAAAACTTGCCGTCTCCTATGAGAGCGTGGTGAGGGATAATTACGCCTATCCCTTTGAAAAAACCGTGCGGTATCTCAGCGGGGATGATTTTACTTTCGCAAACCTCGAGTGCGCGCTTACGACATCGACGGTTTCGGACGACAAGAATTTCACCTTCCGCGCAGATCCGGCCTATGTGCAGATTATGAAAGAGGGCAGTGTGGAATTCGTGACCCTGGGCAACAACCATGTGCTCGACTACGGCGAACAGGGCTATCTGGACACCAGGGCCGCACTCGACGGCGTGGGCATCGCTTATGCCGGGCGCGACGAATGGTGTCTCTATGAGACGGACTCGGGGCTGAAGATCGGCGTATACGCCGTGAGCTTCGGGCAGACCGAACAGATCAAAAAGGGCGTCGCCGCCGTGCGCGCGGCCGGCGCGGAATTCGTGATTGCCGCCCTGCACTGGGGCGACGAGGGCAGCTACAAGATGAATGGACTGCAGGCGGAACAGGGGCGTGCGGCGGTCGATGCCGGTGCGGATCTTGTGATCGGCAGCCATCCGCACACGCTCCAGCCCTATGAGGAGTATAACGGCAGATACATATATTACAGTATGGGCAACTGGAGCTTCGGCGGAAATACCTCTCCGCGCGATCCGGACACCATCATCCTCAAGGTGATCGTGAAAAAGGCCGCGGACGGGACGATCAGCATCGCCCGGCGCCGCCATATCCCCTGCACCGCGACAGGCGCGGCGCGCGGCAACAGCTACCAGCCGGCGCCCTATGAGCCGGGCAGCGCGGAATATGAACGCACGATCTCCAAAATCGAGGGCCGTTTCGACGGGCCGGATCTGACGATCGACTACGTCTATGACTTTAACGAGTATTGATAAACGCAACAAAGGCGGCAGCTGGCAGTAACCAGAGGCCGTCTTTTGCGATAAAATCAGTTGCCGCACTCGATTGAGATTTCGTTGAAAATCTTGAGCAGGTCGTCAACGGAGCAGGCGTCCTTTTCGCTGCAGGAGACGTCCTTGACCACGCCGCCCCGGTGCATCATGACGAGCCTGTCGCCGTATTCGACGGCGTAACGGAGATTATGCGTCACCATGAGGGC
>JAISDV010000077.1 GCA_031264545.1 Oscillospiraceae bacterium
CGGCGTCTTGGGCTTGAGGCTGAGTCCGACCTTTTTGCCGCAGAGCTTCGCGACGGTGATCGCCTCAAAAATTTCCTGGGGCTGTCCCGCCTCGAGATGAAAGGTCATGAGATCCGCGCCGGCCTCGCTGAACGGCACAATAAAGCGCTGCGGCCTGTCGACCATCAGGTGTACGTCAAGGAACATATCCGTCGCCCTGCGCAGGGATTTGACGACCGGCACGCCGATGCTGATATTCGGAACGAACTGGCCGTCCATCACGTCTATATGCAAATAATCCGCGCCCGCGCTTTTTACATCGTTGACATCTGAAATCAGCGACGCAAAGTCGGCCGAAAGGATCGACGGTGAGATCTTTGTCATATCTTATACGCTCCTCCCGCTCACGGGGCGGTAACAGAAGGCCCCGGTACGGCATAAGATTTGATAGTCGTTCCCCGCGGGGTCGGCTTTGATATACGGGGGCGGCAGGCTCCGGCCTTCCGTCCCCGGCGGACCAAAGCGCTTCCCGCGCAAACGCCGTATCCGCGGAACAGCGGATTCTGACGGCCTGCAAGCTATTATACCTCACGCGGCGGGCTCATGCAAGAAAAATGCATGCGCCGGCCTTTCGGCGCGTATCCGCCGCCGTGGGCGCACAAAGGTATTGTAATGCCCCTGCTTTCGCTGTATAATATATCATCTGAAAGGTGGCGCAAACCATGACTCTGCAAGACTACCTGAGCGCCCTCGCGGGCAAAAGCATCGCTGTCGTCGGCTATGGCGTCAGCAACGCGCCGCTCACCGAACTCTTATTGGCGCAGGGGCTTGACGTGACTGTCTGCGACAAGCGCACGGAAGGCCAGCTTTCCGAAGCGGCCGCTCTGAAGGAACGCGGCGCGGCGCTTCGCCTCGGGCCGGCTTACCTTGAAGGGCTGCGCGAGGAAGTCATTTTCAGAACGCCCGGTCTGCACCCTTTTACGCCTCAGCTCCAAACGGCGGTCAAAAACGGCAGCGTCCTCACCTCGGAGATGGAGGCGTTCTTTGCCGTCTGTCCCTGCCACACCATCGCCGTCACCGGAAGCGACGGCAAAACCACGACCTCGACGCTCATCGCCGCGCTCCTGAAGGAATCCGGCCGCACGGTCTTCCTCGGCGGCAACATCGGCAGGCCCCTGCTCGATAAGGTGCCGGAAATGAAGCCCGGCGATTTCGCCGTTCTCGAGCTGAGCTCCTTCCAGCTCCACAGCATGCTCTGCAGGCCGGAGGTGGCCGTCATCACAAATATCTCTCCCAACCATCTCGACGTTCACCCCTCGCTGGAGGACTACTTCCGCGCCAAGCGGAACATCCTCCTCAGCCAGCAGCCCGGAGACCGTCTCGTACTGAACGCGGACGACCCCTGCACGCCCGGCTTCGCCGCCGACGCAAAGGCGGATATCCGCTATTTCAGCCGCACACATTCGGTCCGGAGCGGCTGTTTCTCCGCCGACGGGCTGATCTATTCCGCGCGGAACTACGAGGTGCAGGAAATCATGCCCTCGGCGGGTATCCTGATACCGGGCCTGCACAATGTCGATAATTATATGGCGGCCTATGCCGCGACGGACGGCTGGATAAACGATTGCGCCTTCCGCAGCGTCGCCAGGAGCTTTCCCGGCGTCGCCCACCGTATCGAATTCGTCCGTGAGCGCAGCGGCGTTAAATTTTACAACGATTCCATCGCCTCCAGCCCCACGCGGACGATCGCCGGGCTGCGCTGCTTCACCCAGGCAAAGCCCATCCTCATCGCCGGCGGCCATGACAAGCACGTTCCCTTCGACGAGCTCGGAACCGAGATCGTCGCGCGCGTCAAGGCGCTTTTCCTTACGGGCGAAACCGCCGGGCGTATCCGGGACACGGTCGTCAATACCCCCGGCTACAACCGGCTCACGCTGCCCATCTATATGATAGACGATTTCAGGGACGCGGTGCTTTCGGCCGCGGAGCACGCGGAGGAGGGCGACGCCGTCATTCTCTCGCCGGCCTGTTCTTCCTTTGATAAATTCAGGAACTTTGCCGAGCGCGGAAACACCTTCCGCAGCATCGTACTCAGTCTCGAATAGGGCAAACCGTCTCGCGCGCCGCTGAGAATCTGTATACCGCCGCCGGCATGGGCGGGCGCCGCGTCCAAAGCACGGCTCTCTGCTTTCACGCCGCGTAAACGGAGGAAAAAATGCTTCTGAAGGATACGATCATCGACCTGTGCGGGCTTTCCGCGCCATCCGGCTTTGAGGACTCCGTCTTTGACCGGGCAAAAGCGTTCCTCTCCCCTTATGCCGACGACATCAGGACCGACGCGATGGGAAACCTGATCGCCGTCAGAAAATGCGGCAGGCCGAACGCCAAAACGCTCATGTTCGACGCGCACATCGACGAGATCGGGCTGATCGTTACCGGCATCGAAAAGGGCTTCCTGCGTTTTTCCGGCATCGGCGGGGTCGATCCCCGGATGCTGCCCGCGCGGGAGCTCAAGCTTTTGACCGAACCGCCGATTTTCGGCGTGATCGACACCCTGCCGCCGCACGTCCTTTCCAGCGGCGATATGGACAAGGCTATAGACCCGGAAAAGCTCTTTATTGACGTCGGCCTGAGCGAGGAAGCTGCCGAAAAGCGCATCCCGCTCGGCACGCCCGCCGTTTATGCCGGCGGCATCGAGACGCTGAACGGCTCTGTCATCTGCGGAAAATCGCTAGACGACCGTTCCTGCGTTGCGATCCTTCTCCAGCTTATGAAAAGACTTTCCGGTGAAGACCTCAGCGTGGATGTCTGCTGCCTGCTCAGCACCCAAGAGGAGCTGGGCATGCGCGGAGCGGCCGCCGGGGTCTACGGCATCGATCCCGATTATGCGATCGTGCTCGACGTCACCTTCGCCGCAGCGCCCGATTTCAAAGGCCCGGAAACACTCGAGCTGCGCCGCGGTGCGGCTATCGGCATCGGCCCGGGCATGGATCGGGGTCTCACAAAGGCCCTGATAAAAATTGCCGGGGATAAGGGTATCCCCTATCAGCTCGAGGTCATGGGCGGCGACTCCGGGACTAACGACCGGGTGATCCAGGTCTGCCGGGAAGGCGTCGTGACAGGCCTTGTCTCGCTCCCCATCCGGTATATGCATTCGCCGGTCGAGCTGATGGATATTTCCGACGCGGAGGCGCTTGTCGAGCTGCTCACAGAATTCACACTGTGGCTGGATAAGGGCGAGCTCTCCTGAAAATCCGGGCCGGCCGCCGCGTGTTGCGCGCCCTGTGCGCAACACGGCATAACTGATTCGTGCAGTTTTCGCACGGGAGGCGATCTGAATGCTGGATACATTAAAAACGCTCTGTTACCTCAGCGGCCCTTCCGGCTGGGAGGACGAGGTGCGCGATTATATACTCGAACGCGTCATGCCTCACGCCGATAAAATCTTTACCGACAGCATGGGGAATCTCATTGTCACCAAAAAAGGCGCGATCAGCGGCGGCAGAAGGATACTGCTCTGCGCGCACATGGACGAGGTCGGTCTGATCGTGACCGCGATCGACGGCGAGGGCTTCCTCCGCTTCGACTGTCTCGGCGGGATAGACAGGCGCGTCCTGATCGGCAAGCGCGTTTATATCGGAAAAGACCGCGTACACGGCGTGATCGGCATTAAGCCCTATCACCACGTCGGCAAGGACGAGGAGAAAAATGTTCCCAAGCGCGAGGCGCTCTATATCGATATCGGCGTAAAATCCGGGGACGCCGCAAGAGAGCTGGTCAGCCCCGGAGACCCGGCCGTCTTCGACGACAGCGTTCTGGAATTCGGCGAGGGCTTTCTCAAGGCAAAGGCAATAGACGACCGGATCGGCTGCGCCGCCATGATCAAGCTCATCGAGTCGGCGCTGCCCTGCGACTGCGTCTTTGCCTTTACCGTTCAGGAGGAGATCGGCGCGCGGGGCGCGAAAACCGTCTCCGCCCGCGTCAGGCCGGATACGGCCATCATTCTCGAGGGAACCACGGCGGCCGACCTGCCCGGCGTTCCGGAGGGTAAGCGCGTTTGTGCGCTCGGCGAGGGCCTCGTCATCCCCTTCATGGACAAAGGCGCGATATACAGCCGCGGCCTGTACAAGACCCTTACGGCGCTCGCGGACGCGCACGGGATAAAGTGGCAGACCAAAACGCTGATTGCAGGCGGAACAGACGCGCAGGCCGTTCAGCGTAGCGGGACGGGCGTCGATACCATCGCGATCTCCGCGCCGATACGAAATATCCACTCCCCCGCCAGTATCGCGAAGATTTCCGATTTCACGGACATGCCGCGCCTTGCCCTACTGCTGCTCGAGACGCTTTCCGACGAAAAAGAAGTGTCAGTCTAAAGTGCCGCGAGGAAGCTGAGGAGGATTCGGTACCATTCAAAAACGAACTCCTTTTCTCTCATGGTATTAACTTCGATAAACTCCCGGCGTAGCAGAGACGCGGCATCGGTCTGTATTGAGAGGTGAAGTGTTAATGATCTACAGGCTTTACTTGTATA
>JAISDV010000154.1 GCA_031264545.1 Oscillospiraceae bacterium
GAGGTCAGCGAAACATAGATCGCCAGCACCGCAGCCGCAGCCATAAACTGAAAAGCCGTCCTGTCGATGCCGCTCATAGCTCGGATGCGCTTATTGATCAGGATTATCCCGGCGTAGCATACGGCAGCGGCAAGCCCGAGAGCGATTCCGATCAATTCCCTTTCGCTGCCGCGTGCCCTCGCGCCGATGATCAGCACTAGTCCGAACGAAGCCATGACAAAGCAGACCCACTGGCGGAACGTGATCCGCTCCTTGAAAATGACGGGCGAAAGGACCATGACGATGACCGGGCAGAAATAGTAGCTCAGCGTCGTCAGCGACACACTGGTATATCTGTAAGCCTCGAAAAACAGTATCCAGTCTCCGCCGAGCGCGACGCCCGAAGCCGCAAGCCAGGGCAGCTCGCTCTTCGCCTGCCTGAACGGAAGCCGTTCGCGCTTTGCACACTTATAGATCAGTATCGCGGCAAGCGCTATCGCGACACGCCAGAAGGCGGTTTCTCCGGAGGAGAGCGCGATGTTTCTGACCGCCAAACTGATCGTGCCATAGATCGCCATTGCGGCGGCGTTTTCTAGCACACCTTTACTGACCAAGCAAACTTATCCTCCGTTTTGCCCCACTGTATGCCGGTAAGGGTGTCGTACAGCTTCCGGGTAAGCGCGCCGATTTTACCGCCCCCGATGATGCTCACGCTGCCCCTGTAGGTAATCTCGCCGATGGGTGAAATGACCGCGGCCGTGCCCGTGCCCCAGGCCTCCCCGAGCGCGCCGTTTTCCGCCGCTGCGACCAGCTCGTCCACCGTCAGCGCACGCTCCTCGATTTCATAGCCCCAGTCGCGGAGCAGGTCAAGGCAGGATTTCCTTGTAATCCCGGGGAGCACACTGCCCGTGAGCGCCGGCGTGACGACCTTTCCGCCGATCAGAAACATGACGTTCATGCTGCCGACCTCCTCAATATGGCGGCGGTCGATGCCGTCGAGCCAGAGCACCTGACTGTAACCCTGATTCTCGGCACGCTGTCCCGCGCGGATGGAGGCCGCATAGTTTCCGCCGCATTTCGTGTAGCCTGTGCCGCCGCGAACGGCGCGCACATCATCGCTTTCGATCAGGATGCGGACAGGGTTAAGCCCCTCGGGGTAATAGCTGCCGACCGGACAGGTAATGATCGCGAACAGATATTGCGCGGAGGCGTGCACACCGAGCTGAGCCGAGGTCGCGATGATAAAGGGACGGATATAGAGCGAAGTGTCCGGTATGGAAGGGACCCAGTCCCTGTCAAGCCCGATCAGCGCCTTGAGCCCTTCCATGAAATATTCCTCCGGTAATTGGGGGATACAGAGCCGCTCCGCGGAGCTGTTGAGCCTTTTCGCGTTTTCTGCGGGGCGGAAGAGCAGGACATCTCCTTTTGGGCTGCGGTAGGCCTTCATACCTTCGAAAATCTCCTGCGCATAATGAAACACGGCGGCCGCGGGAGACAGCTCAAAATTCGCAAAGGGCACGACGCGGGGATCGTGCCAGCCCCTCCCCTCGTCATAATCCATAAGGAACATATGATCGGAAAAATAAGTCCCGAAGGGTATTCCGTCAAGGGACGGCTTCTCTTTGAAGCGCTGCGCCCTCTCGATTTTGATTTTTTCCACCCGGGTCACGCTCTCTTTCATAAAAATACGCGGTTATTATCAACAATTTTATCATTCTGACGGCGATTTTCAAGCGCGAACACACGATTTTGCGATATTTGGTATTTCCGTTGTTTTATGCTTTAACGTGATTGCGCTTTTTGTTTCATTAGGCAAGAATTATTTGCCGTGCCTTGTATTTACTGCCGCTTTATAATATAATTTGTCAAAACGTCAGCGTTTCTGACGAAGAATTGAAGGAGAGCCGGTCATGCTCGAGGTCGAACATGTAACAAAAAAATACGGGAAGCTGGCGGCAAACAGCGACATCAGCTTCTCAGTGGGCGAGGGACAGGTCGCCGTTTTGATCGGCCCGAACGGCGCCGGAAAATCGACGATAATCAAATGCATTGCGGGCCTGCTCCGTTTTGAGGGCCGTATTACGGTCGGCGGCTATGATAACCGTTCCACCGAGGCGAAAAGGCTCATCGGTTACGTGCCGGAAATGCCCGCCGTGTATGAGCTGCTGACGGTGGCCGAACACATGGAGTTTATACGCCGCGCCTATCGCCTGCCCGACGACGGCTATGACAAGCAGCTCCTTGAGCGCTTCGAGATGCTGGAAAATGCGGATAAGCCCGGCAAGACGCTCTCAAAGGGTATGCAGCAAAAGCTCTCCATCTGCTGCGCACTTCTCCACAGGCCCCGGGTCGTCATCTTCGACGAGCCGATGGTCGGCCTGGACCCGCACGCGATCAAGGAATTGAAAACACACTTTGCCGGCCTGAAGGAACAGGGCTGCGCGGTGCTTATCAGCACGCACATGCTCGACAGCGTTGAAAACTACTGGGACGCGGCGCACATTATGATGAAGGGAAGCTTTGCCGCGACCAAGCTGAATACGGCTGAGGACGGCGGGGATAAGAGCCTGGAGACGCTTTTTTTCGAGATCACGGAAAACAGGCCCTCGGAGGTTCCGCAATGAAATCGAACGCGCTGAGCTATCTTCTCCGGACGCGAATACGGAATCAGCTCGTCAGCTTTTTAAAAAAGCCTGTCCGCTTGATTTATGTCGCGGTCTTTATCGGCCTGCTGGCGCTTACCCTGGTCGGCGGAAAAGCCGGCGAATCGGACGCGGACAGGGTCATCAGGGACTTTTCCGAGTTGACCGCCGGACTGAATTATCTGCTGATTATCATGTTTGCGGTCAATTTCCTCTCCGGGCTGAAAAACGGCGGCTCATTTTTCAAAATGTCCGACGTGAACTTTCTTTTTCCTTCGCCCATCAACAAAAGAAGCGTCCTTTTTTACGCGCTTATCCAGCAGATCTGGACGACCCTGCTGATCGGCGTTTTCATCCTCTTTCAATACACCTCTCTGCACCTGAACTATAATCTCGGCTTCGGCGGCCTGCTCCTTATCTGCCTGGCCTATTCCGTAAGCGTGTTCTTCAGCCAGACCGCCGCCATGTTCACCTACACGCTCATCAGCGACAGCGACAGAAACCGGAGGCTCGTGAAGACGGGCTTTATCTTTCTGGTTCTCCTGCTCGCGGCTTATGTGGGCGTCAACGCGCTGCGGGGCCGGAACGGCCCGATTGAGGCGCTCGCTTCGGCGGGAAACAGCTTTCCCGTTCTGCTGTTCCCCTTTGCGGGCTGGATGGGCGCTGCCGCCGGCGGTGTCCTGACCGGAAATTATCTTCAGGCTACGATTTTTCTTCTATTGACCGGGGCTGTCTTTACGGCGCTGCTCGCCGCGATGGCCCGCTCGAAGCGTGAATACTACGAGGACGTGCTGGCCTCCGCCGAGTCTGTGCAGAATATGATGAACGCGGTCAGAGACGGTATCGCCCCCGAAGCCGCGCCCCGGAATATCAGGGTCGGCAGGACCGGCCTCGGCAAGGGTGAGGGCGCTTCGGCGTTTTTCTATAAGCATCTTGTCGAAAACAGGCGCGCCAGCAAGCTGCCTGTCCGCCCGGCTTCGCTGATATTTACTCTCATAACGATCGGGTTTTCGTTTTTCGTCCGGGATGGCGGACTTCTTCCGGTTTTCGTTTTTTCCGCTTATATCCAGATATTCTCCGTTGCGATGGGCCGTTTCAACCGGGAGCTGACTAAACCCTACATCTATCTGATTCCCGAGCCGCCCTTTAAGAAGCTGCTGTTCGCGCTTGCGGAATCCCTGCCGACGGAGCTGCTTGAAAGCGCGCTTGTGTATATCCCCGTCGCCTTTATCCTCGGGCTCCCCGCGTACGCCTGCATCCTGGCCATATTGGGCCGGCTCAGCTTCTCGATCCTGTATCTGGCCGCTATTGTCATGATCGAGCGGATCTGGGGCGGGACGCTCTCCAAGGTCGCGGGTATGCTTGTTTATCTGTTTTGCGACATTCTGCTCGCACTTCCCGGCATTATACTGGCAATAGTTTCGAGACTGATGTGGCCGGCGGCTATCCCGGCGGACGCCGCCGCGCTCCTGTGCCTGACGGCCGCCAATATCCCCGTCGCCGCGCTCCTCCTTTACCTCTCCAGAAACCTGCTTCGGTACGCCGAGACGTAAAAAGACCGCCCTGAAAACGTCATGAGGCCTACCCGCGCGAGCAGGGCGGTTCATTCCCCGGGTCCTTTTGATCGTCCGTTTTTTTACTCTTCGCGAGCCGCGGCTTCGGCAAACGTCCGTAAAACACAGGCGCCCTCGGATCCTTCCGTGAGGAAATCACGGACCGCAGTCCCCGGAAATCAGGCTAACATTTGTCCTGAATCTGTTATTGGGAACAAATAAGCCGAAATCCGGCGCGGCACTCAACATTTATAATAAATAATCCGGCAGAATGTATGCGAATAATCAGGTCGATCCCAAGAACCGGCTTCACACCGGCCGGAAAAGACAAAGCGTAATATGCCCGCAGAGGCTTATATCGCCGGCTTGTCCGGCTTCGGCGGACACAGAGCGGTCGAGGCCGGGACATCCGGCCAAGTGCCATGCATATGTGAGGAGTGTTGAAGCAATGCGTAACAAAAATTCTATCGGCACCGGGCGGATATTGGCCTGCCTGCTCACCGCCATCCTGCTGTGGGCGCTGGCGCCCACAGCGGCATTCGCGGTTCCCCAGCCTGACCCCAACAGCCACAGCCTGCAGCTCGTATATGATGATGATATCCAGATCACCTATGGGCACGGCCTCGACCCTTTCATAAACGGCGACGTCCCGGTGGGCGGGACGACAGACGGCACGATTGGGCAGGTTTATTGCGTAGACATTGCGGTGGCATTCCACAGCCGGGTCGGGAGTACAGGCGGCGGCACCACCTACGGCCCCGGCACAACGACGGATACGGCGCTCGGCTATGTCGCGTCCTCACCCGACGCGCTCTCTGAGAACTTTGAAACATACAAAAACCAGATCTACTGGATCACCCGGTACGGGTACGACGGAACTCCGGCAAGCTTGACGGCTTTGGAAACCCTATATCCGGGATTACTGGGAAGCATTTATCCGGCAGCCATCGACGCGGACGTGGCGGTCATGGCGACGAAAAGCGCCATTTGGTGGTTCGCGACAACGCCCGGACAGTTCGCAATTGAGAGCACAAGCTTTATAAAAAGCGACAACCATGCAAAACAGATGCAGTTCGTCGCGTTATACAGCGCGTTGGTAGCAAGTGCGAATGCCTATGCCGCGGACCCCTCTTCAGACAGTGCCGTCCGGGGTACGCGCATAGCGCTGTCCGTCGACGGCTCCACCGCGGGGAAAATCGCCATCCAAACGGGCACATACTACTACTGGGGGCCTTTTACCGTGGATGAAGCGCCGTCCGTTTTGCTGGGAGCGGCGGATGAGATTTTCCTGAGTGTAGAGGGGACAAGTCCATATGCCGGAGATATTTCCTTTGTGAGCGACCCTGCCGCCGATATTGCGGGCGGGGCGGCTCTGCCGAAGGCCGAGCGGTATGGCAGCGCCAGCCCGGCGCCTTATACCTTCGAGGGCGAGCAATTCTATCTCAAAATTCCATGGAACGTGACCAATCTGACCGGGCTCACGCTGCGGGCGCTCGCGAGAACGACGGCTGTGTTGACCAATACGCCGACAGTTCTCGTTCACGAAAATACCAGCGGTGTGCAGGATTGGAACCGCATCCAGGCGTTCATCGGTTTGTATAACGGTCCGGGAACCCTGTACGGCGAAGCGGCGCTGCCGCTGAGCGGTTCCCTTGGCGCCCTGGTCGTCGCAAAAACGGCGCCTTCCGGTGAAAACCGGCAGTTTACTTTCAGGCTGACCGACGGCGGCGGCAACCCTGTCGGTCTCATCTTGAGTAACAACATCATATTTAATACCGTGGGAAAGACTCTTCCGAACGGTCCGGACGGCATCTTTACCCTGCGCGGCGGCGAGACCGCGATAATCTCGGGGCTGCCTATGGGCGCCTATACCGTAACGGAAACGTCGGATCCGGGCTTTAATACGACGTACGCGGTCGACAACGGTCCGGCGGTATACGGCCGGCAGGCATCTGTGGCACTCAGCGCGGGAAAACCGGATGTGCATATCGCTTTTGACAATACGTACATCCCTTCGGCGCCGTTACCGTCTCCCTCACCATCTCCGTCACCGTCGCCATCGCCGTCGCCGTCCTCTTCACCCTCGCCTTCGCCGTTACCGTCTTCTTCACCTGTGCCGACTCCGTCGCCGACCCCATCGGCGCCCTCGGTCGTTCCGAATGCGGGCGATGAAAGCAACACCGTCTTATGGACCCTGTTAATGGCGGGCGCCCTGCTGGGCTTAAGCGCCTGCGCGCTGGTGTTCATCCGGCGGAAAAAGGGTAAATAGGCTGCCGGCGGGCGCCAATTGAATATCTGTTCTGCGATGCTGCCCTTGCGACCTCCGGAAAATTGGCTATGAATTTTCAAATGCTGTGATTTGCCTGGTGTCATCCCAGCGTATCGGGCAAAAAACGGAGACGCGGCTTGCGTCTCCGTTTTCCATGTCAATCTTCCTCCGCGCCGCGGCAAATATCGCCGGGCCGGATTTTATCCTGACGCCTGTTTTCCCGCGATCCGCGCACTGCCGCGCGGACCTTCTCCGGTCCAGATCGGACTATGAAACCGTGACGGGCACTGTGGAACCGTCGCTCAGCGTAACCGTACCGCCGGTGACAGCGCCTGATGCCGCGTCGACCGTCAGCGCTAAGGAAGCCACGCTGGCGCCGGCCGGTCCCGCATCACCCTCCGGACCGATCGCGCCGGCAGGCCCGGTTGCGCCGGTTTGGCCTGCAGCACCGCTGGCGCCGGTCGGTCCCGTTGGACCTGTGGCCCCGGCAGAACCGGTCGGACCTGTTGCTCCGGCGGAGCCTGTGGGACCTGTAACGCCGGCTGCGCCGGTCGGGCCAACGGGCCCGGCTGCTCCAGTCGGACCTGTCGCACCCGTAGGGCCGGTTGGGCCTGTCACACCGGCCGGACCTGTTGTCCCGGCTGTACCGGCCGGACCGATGGGACCTGTCGCACCGACGGAGCCTGTCGGACCTGTGGCACCTGTGACGCCGGCCGGGCCGGTGGGTCCTGTGGCCCCGGCTGCGCCGGTCGGACCTGCGGCACCTGCAGCGCCGGTTGCGCCGATCGGGCCAACGGGCCCGGTTGGGCCTGTCGCGCCGATGGCGCCGGTCGGGCCTGTTGGGCCGCCGGCGGAGCCTGTCGGACCGATAGGCCCGGTCGCACCGGTCGGCCCGACGGGCCCGATGAAGCCCGGCGCGCCGGATGGCCCTGTCGGGCCCTTCGGACCCATTGGGCCCGTGGAACCGGCAGGTCCTGTCGGGCCGGCCGTTCCCGGACAACAGCAGTAATATCCCGCATTACAGCGGCAGCACCCGTACTGGGCATTGCAGCGTAAACAGCGGTATTTGTAAGTCATGTTACTCACATCTTTCCTTTTTGAAATGCGCCGTCTGTCTATAGCCGCCCTATGATAGGGGGAGTCCCCATATCACAGTCCATAATATGACGGCGCCCGAATATTGGTACCTGGCAGGAAAATGCATCCTCCGAGAACCCCGGGGGATGCATGCTGAACATTATTCACAGTCTTCTGCCGTCGGGCACAAACCCGGAAAACACCGGCAATATTATAGGTTAACGCTATTGAATTTTCTTACTGGGTTCCGATATGCGCTATGACGTCGGTCACAAGGGCTTGGAAGCTGTGGGAGACGCGGTCAGCGGTCTCGGAAATTTCCTTGTGGCTGAGGGGCTGCTGGCTTATGCCGCTGGCGAGGTTTGACACGCAGGACACGCCGCATACGCGGAGCCCCATGTGCCTTGCGGCAATAGCCTCACAGGCAGTGCTCATGCCGACGGCGTCCGCGCCCAGGATGCGGCACATACGTATCTCAGCCGGTGTCTCGTAGCCGGGCCCCGTGAGCTGGAGATAGACCCCCTCCCGCAGGGTTATACCCAGTTTATTTGCGCTGGCCTTGATGATGTCCCGGAGCTTCTGGTCGTAGACCACGCTCATGTCGGGAAAGCGCGTGCCCAGTTCGTCAATATTCGGTCCGATGAGCGGCGATGGGACAAAGGCAGCGATAT
>JAISDV010000189.1 GCA_031264545.1 Oscillospiraceae bacterium
CCATATGCAGCGGACAACACAACGCTAATCCTCCCCGCCGGGATCATGGCGGCCAATGTGTATTTTGACGAGCCCAGGCGTGCCGTTGTTCCTGAGGTCCACACCACGGTAAAGACCTACGGCAGATTCGGCACGGACGGCACGACTGTGATCGGAAACGATATCCACGCCGGGAACATCTGCGTCACGAGCGGCAACCTCCAGCTTGGCGGCACGGGGACGGTATACAACGCCGCGGCCAGCCCGACCGCAAATATGCTCAACAGCTCCGGCAATCCGCTTTCCCTCTTCCAGGGGCGGCTTCAGAAATTCAGCGAGCAAGTCGGCCTGCCGGCATACACTTATTCAGCCGCGGCGGACAACACGGGGAATATTTATGTCTGGCTGCCGGCGTCCACGGGTTCGAACGCGCTGTCCTATCAAAGCCTGCTTCCGCAGGGCGCGGGGCCGGACCAAGCGGGCGTGTACCTGAATACGGGGCTGACCCTCATGTCTCCTAGGGGCTTGGTCAAACAAAGCACGGGAGCGATCAGGATATATAAGGAAATCAGCGGCGTACTGGAAGCTTTTCCGGTTGAAACCATCGACTTTGCCGCGGCGGGCAGCGAGCGCTTCACCTTCAACGCCGCCGGAACGCAGGCGGATATCGCCCTGAGCCAGCCGCTGGAGGAAAACGCGGAATACGTCGTGCAGGCTGACGAGGGCATATTCAAGGATGCGATCGGGTACTTCAACTATCGGGCCATAAGCGACAGCTCGTGGCGCTTCACCACGGGCGCGGAGACCCGGCCGGCACCGCTGACCGGCACGGTATCCTGCGACCCTGTGAACGGCAGGGCGAACGTACCACGCGACACGAAGCTGACGCTCAGCTTCCCCGCGCCTTTTTCGAATAATATGTCTGTCAAGGATGGCAAGGTCCTCACGATATACAGGTATGACGACGACACGATCCATGAGACGATAACACTGAGTGACCCGAGCAGGGCGGAGCTCTCCGGCGGCAAGCTCATTGTCACACCCTCCGTTATGCTCGACCCGGCGACCCGGTACTATGTCCTGATAGACGACGAAGCGGTGCTGAACAGGACCTTGGGCGAGCGCTACACCGGCGTTTCGGAGAAAACGGGCGCCGGAAGCTGGAGCTTCACCACGGCGGCAATGTCCCCGCTGAATATTACAAGCGCGGTCCCGCACGGCGAGACCGGGGTGTATCTGAACCAGCCGCTGGTCCTGAGCTTCGATAAGGACGCCGTGGCCATGCCCGGCAAAAACCTGATGATTTACAAGACCGGCGAAGCAACGCCCTTTGAAACGATCAACGTGAACTCTCTGTCGGTGAGTGTGAGCGGGGCCGCGGCGACGATCACCCACACGCCCTTCGAAGCCGGCGCCGCATATTATGTGCTGATGGAGGCGGGCGCGTTCCGGAGCGCCGACCAGCTCTCGGAAACGCGGGAAATCAGCAGCCCAACGGCCTATACCTTTACTACGGGAACGGGAGAGGCCTTGTTCCACACCGCCCTGTCGCCGCTCGGCACAGGGGTAAACCCCGCGGCGGAGCTTCTCATCCTCTTCAGTGAAAATGTCGCCAAGGGCGCTTCCGGGGCGGTCACGATTTATGACGGAAGCAGTATTGCGGCCTATATCCCCGTGGCCGATACCGACGTAACTGTGAGCGGAAACATCGTGCGGATCAAGCACATCGCTCTGGAAGAAAACAAGACCTACCACGTGCTGATCGACGAAGGTGCCTTTACGCTTGACGGCGACGACACCGTCAAATACCCCGGCATCGTCTCCAGCGCAGCCTGGCGGTTCACAACGAAGCGCGACAGTACGGCGCCGACGGCGTATACAGTGACCGTCGCGGGGCCGGATTACATAGAAGTGCCGCTCAAGGGCAGCGCGGACGCCGTCACGGCCTACACGGCCAGCGCGTATACCGACGGCGTAAAGGAAGACGCGCCGGCCATCGCCTGGTCCGTAGAGGGGCAGACGCCGCGCGGCGTGCGCTTTGACGGCGCCGGCGAACTGACGGTGGACTACCGGGCCCAGACGGGGAGCGTGACCCTCGCCGCCGGCTGGAACGGGCAAAAGGCCACAAAGGTGGTCGCCCTGCACAGAAGCGCGCCGGTCGCCGACACGAACCCGCGCATCGATGGGCTCAGCGCGGTTCAGATCCCCGCGGCGGGCAGTGCGAACACAGCGGACTATTACGTGAAGCAATACGATCTCGACGAAAACGACACGGTCATCACCGGCGTGACGTGGACGGATACGACCGGGAGCAGGCCGGGCGTCGCCATTTCCGGCAGCGGCACAGGCGGCGGCATGACCCTGACCGTGACGAGCGAGGCCCAGCCGGGGACGCTGGCGCTCAGTGCCGTCCGTCTTTCCGACGCGATAGTCGTGACAAGGCAGATTCTGCTGGATAAAGACGCGCAGACGCTGACCAGCGTGACGCTGGAGGGCCCGGAGCTTATGACCGTGCCTACGGCCGGCGGCGTCAGCCGCGCGGCGTACAGCGCAACGGGTATAGACCAGTTCGGGGCACCCATGGGCGGCAGCTATACCTGGACGGTCAGCGGCTACACGGGTAACAGCGGAAGCGTGCGTGTGGCAAACGGCGTCGTCAGCGTGGACGAGGACGCGCCGGCAGGGGAGAGCTTTACGCTCCGGGCGGCGTCGGTGTCAGACCCCGCGAAGTATGCCGAAAAGACCGTGACCCTTTCCGCCCCCGCGCCGGAGGCGGCATCCCTGGCCATCAATGCAGGCGGCGAAACGCTCAGCGTCCCGGCGGCGGGCGGCACGACGGAGCATGTCTACACTGCGGCGGTGCGGAACCAATACGGCACCGAGATGGCCGGCGCGGCGGTGAACTGGACGATTGATGGCGCCGTTCCCCGGGGCGTGTTTATCGACTACGCCACCGGCAGGCTGTATGTGGACGCCGCAGCGCAGGGCGGTCTGATTCAGATTACAGCCGTCTCCGGCACAGCCGCGGCGTCTAAAACGGTGCAGCTGCTCCGCGCCGCGCCGGTCCTGACGCGGGCTGTCGTCGAGAGCGGACCCTTCACCCTGACGCGTCCCGCGCAGGGCGCGGCAGCCGGCGCGTTTACAGCCGCGGCCTATGACCAGTTCGGCGGCGTTCTGGGCTCCGCGGTAAAAAGCTTTGAAATCATGGGCGGCCCCGTGACGGGCGCGTCCATACAGGGCAGTACGCTGCTTATTCAGCCCTCCGTCACGGCGGATATCGTGACGGTGCGCGCCAAGGCGGTCCTGGGCGGAACGGAAGTATATTCCGACGGCTGGCCGGTGTACATCCTGCCGCCTCCGGCGGGACAGGACAGCTATGCCTTAAACGGCGACGCGGTCGTTGTGATACCGGGACTTTCCGAGCCTGATGTCACGAAAACCTATTCCTACAGGGTAAATAACCTTCCCGCAAGCGGCGCGCTGTATGTGCTCCAGGGTCTGCCGGAAGGTGTGTATCTGGATATGAACACCGGCGAGCTGACGGTGACAAAGGACGCTGCGCCGGGTAATATCGTCATAGAAGCCTATCCCCGGAGCGGCGAGCCGCTGACAAAAACCGTGCGGCTCGTGTACGCGCAGCCGGCGCCGTCCTCCCTCGCGCTTTCGGGCGCAGCGGCGGCGGATATTCCGCCCGCGGCGGCAGAGGGGGACACGCAGCAGATCTATACGGCCCGGGTGCTCGACCAGTACGGCAGGCTTATGCCGTCGGAGCAGCTGAGCTGGACTATGACCCCCGCGGTCTCATCCGCCGGCCTGAGCTTCGCCGACGGGTTCTTAACGGTGGCTTACGGCGCGGACGCGCAGGATATTACGGTCGAGGCGAAAAGCGTGAGTACGCCGGCGCTTGCGCAAACGCTGACGGTCACGCTGAGAGACGTTAGCGCCACGGCGGTAAAGAGCGTCGCAATCGGCGGCGCGCCCGTGATCGCCGTGCCCGCTCTGGGAGCGGCGGCGGTGTCGGAGCTTTATACCGCGGCGATTCTGGACTTCAATAACATGCCGCTTTCCGGCGCGGAGGCGGAGTGGCGCGTAGCCGGAGACAGCCTGCCTCCGGGCGTGACACTGAGCGTGGATGCGGCGGACGGAAACAAGCTGACACTGGCTGTGAGCGGCGCGGCCCCCGCCGGCGTGATCACCCTGCAGGCGGAATACGGCGGAAAGACGGCGGCATATCCCGTAACGCTCGCGCGCGTTGACGCGGGCCTGCCGGAGGATACGGCCAATGCCAAAATCCTGGGCGACGCGGCGATTATGGTGAGCGCGTCCAGCTACGGGCAGGGCATGTACACCCTGCAGGTCACAGACCGATACGGGAGCGTAAGCACGGCAAATCAGGTGACTTGGCGCGTTGACCCGGCCTATCCCGGCGCCTCCGTCACCCAGGACGGCCTGCTTCTGGTCCTGCCCACCGCGGCGAGCGGGACACTGACGGTCAAGGCGGTCACGCCCGGCGTGAACGGCGACGTGACGGCGAGCAAGGATGTGCTGATCTACAACACCGCGCCCCCCGCGCCCGACAATCACAGGGTGTCCGGGCCGCTGTCGGTGAGCATTCCGGCGAGCGGCAGCGCCTCGGCGCAGTACAGCCTTATGAACAACGGCCTGGCCGTGACGGCGGACGACTGGTATGTGCTGGAAAGCGTGGCCGGCGTCAGCATTGACAGCGCCGGACTCCTGACGGCGGACGCTGCGGCGGAGCCGCGCGCCATAACCGTCGTTGCGGTCAAGGGCGGTAATAACCACATTTATTCGGTGATTTTGCAATACGCCGCGCCTGTTTTGACGGCTGTAACGCTGGCAGGCGATACGGTGGTGATGATCCCGCTTTCCGGTCCCGCCGTGAGCGCGGTGTATACCGCCGTTTTGAAGGACCAGTACGGGCGCGAATTGAGCGGCGCGAAAACGTGGCGTATTGACGGGACGGCGCCCGCCGGCGTCAGTCTCGCCGACGGCATGCTGACAGTCGCGCAGGGCGCGGCGGCGGGAACGGTCAGGCTCGAGGCGGCAAGCGGCGGTCTGTCAGGCACGCTGGACGTGGAGCTGAGGGACCTGTCCGGCCAGACGGCGAAAGATATTACGATTACGGGCGCGGCGGCCATCTCCGTACCTGCGGCCGGCGCGGCGGACGCGGACGAGCGCTATACGGCTGAGATCACGAACTATACAGGCGGCGGTATGGCGGACACGGTCACATGGCGCGCGGCGGAAGCGCTGCCCGCGGACGTGACCCTGACCCCCTCCGGCAACACGCTTGTACTGTCCGTAGCCCCCGCCGCGCGCAACGGCACGGTGACGCTGGAAGCGTCCTTTGACGGCGTGGTGCGGACCAAAACGGTGGTCATTACCCGCCGGCCCTCAGTTCCCGGCGGTGCGGGTGACATCGTGATCAGCGGAAGCGATGTGCTCCTTGTGACCGATACGCAGCTTGGCGCGGGACAGTACAGCGCAAGCGTAAGAGACCAGTACGGCGATTGGTATACGCCGCGGCCGGGAGACCTCGTGTGGGCGTTGGAGAGCGGCCCCGTAAACGGCGTGACCGTGAACGCGGGTACGGGCTCTGTAACGGTGACACAGGCGGTGAGCGTGACGCAGATCAGCCTGAGCGCGGCGGTGGGCGGCTTCAAAGCCGAAAAAACGATACAGATTGTCAACAGCAGCGCCGGGGTGAAGACCCGCGGCATAGCGCTGACAGTGACTGAGCGGGACGGCGGCTCGGCAATCTCCGGCGCCGCTATGAATGCGGGCGGCGCCGCGGCGGTGACGGACAGCGCCGGCAAGGCGGTGATCAGCCTGGCCGCGCCGGGCACATATACGGCGGTGGTGACCTGCGCGGGCTACAACAGCGGGAGCGTGACCGTGACCGTCCCTGAAACGGGCCTGGCTTACGCGAGCGTGACCCTTACCAAAAACAGCGCGGGCGGCGGCGCGGACGAATTTGTGATAGCGGGTACGGTGATAGGCAATGGCGCCGCGATAGACGGCGCGTCGGTCACGGCGTATTTCGGCGGCGCCATGAAAGAAGCGGCGACCCTTGCCGACGGCAGCTACCTGATCACGGGTATAAGCGCCGGCACGGATGTTCATTTGTATTTCACGGCGGACGGATATGGGAGCGCGTACCGAAAGGCTGAGCATGTCGCGGCGGACACGGCTGTAAACGCGAACCTTGAAAAACTCGCCGCGCAGCCGTCCGGCCGGGGACGTGTGACGGGTATCATAATTGACGTCCTCAGCGGCGAGCCCGTCTCCGGCGCTGAAGTCAGCATGAGCAGCGCGCAGACGGTGACCACCGGCGCGAACGGCGTGTATTTCTTCAACAACGTGACGCCCGGCGACTATTATATCATCGCATCGGCGGATCACTACAATACAGGCTATGTGCTTGTGACCGCGGAGGCGGACAAGACGGCTGGCGGAAGCATCGCGCTCGGCCGCGCGGGTACTCACCCCGGCGGGAGCGGCGCAGCTGCTTATATGATCACCGGCAGGGTGAGCAGGACAGGCGACGGCGCGCTTGATGGCGCGCTTGTGAGCGGCGGCGGCACAAGTGTGCTGACCGACAAGAACGGCAGATACGCGCTGATCGGCTATGCGGACGGCGCCGGCGTAAATCTGACGGCCAGCGCCGACGGCTATGTTACGGCGTCCGCCGCGGTAACGATCTCGGCGGCGGACGCGGTGCGGGATTTTGTGCTCACTCTGCCGGGCACAACAGGCGGAAAGAGCCTGTCTATCACCGGCGGCGCGTCTGTTGTGACCGTGCCTGATAAGGCGGCGGGCAGCAGAACCGAAATCTATGGCGCGAGAGCCTATATCGACGGGTTGGAAGAAACGCTCGCAAACGGGGATCTGTTCTGGATGATCGAACACGCGCCTGCGGGCGTGCGGATCAATGCGGAAACCGGCGTGTTGACGGTGAGCAGCGATGCGCCTGAGACGGTCGTCAGGATAACGGCGGTGTGGGGAAGCGAAACGGCGAATAAGCTCGTGTCGCTGACCAGGGCCGTGTCCGCGGCGGCAGAAATTACGGTGACGGGCGGCCATCTGGTGACGATTCCGCTTTCTGGTCCCGCCGTGAGCGCGGTGTACACCGCCGTGCTGAAGGACCAGTATGGGCATGAAATGAGCGGCGCGGTCAATTGGCGCATTTCGGGCGCGCCCGTTACGGGCGTGACGATGAACAACGGCGTGCTCAGGGTTGCGCCGGCGGCCTCACAGCAGATAATAAGCATTACGGCGGAAAGTGTGCAGGCTCCAGGGGTTTCCGGCGCGCTGAACGTCATGCTGCGCAATACCGCCGAGCCTGACGCCGACACCGACGGCGACGGGATTATAGACAGCGAGGAAATGATAGCCGGCGATGACGGATATGTCACGGACCCCTTGGACCCGGACACGGACGGCGACGGCTATCCCGACGGCTGGGAGGTCGATAACGGCTATGACCCAACCGACGGAAACGACCACCCCGACCCTGATGACGACACCGACGGCGACGGGATCACAGACGGCGACGAGCTTGCAAACGGCACAGACCTATTGAATCCGGATACTGATGGCGACGGAATTGCAGACGGCGAGGAAGTTATAGCCGGCGACGACGGGTATATCACGGACCCCTTGAATCCGGACACGGATGGCGACGGCTACCCCGATGGCTGGGAAATCGACAACGGCTATGATCCGACGAATCCGGATTCCAAACCGGGGCAGAGCGCGGCTGACAGCGGCACACTGACGATTATCGTAACCGCCGCCGCCACAGGCAGCCCGCTTTCCGGCGCGGAGCTAAACGTGACCTGCGACGGCATGACCACAAGCTACACCACGGACGCAGCCGGTAAGGTCGTGCTCGCCAATGCGGCTTTCGGTGCTTACAGCATCACGGCGCGCCGTTCAGGCTACAACGACGCGAGGGCCGAGGTGACGCTGTCCGCGGCGAACGCGGTGCAGAACGTGACCCTTGCGCTCGGTCAGACGCCTTCCGGCGGGGGCGGCGGGCCTGCCACAGCCGAGCTGGTCGTCCAGGCCATTGACAGGGAAAACGGACAAGTGCTCTACAGCCGGACGCTGACGGCGGTCATCGGCAGGACGGAAAGTGTTTCCGCGCCTGTCGTGGAGGGCTTCACGCTGGACGGGCAGTCGGAGGCGGTACAGCAAATCACCATCAAATCCGGCGAAAACAAAGTCGTGTTCTATTATAATTATACAGGCGCGAACGTCAGCGGTCCCAGCGAAGCGATCAAAAACAAGCTGGAGACCGAGGACCATATCAAGTATATCGGCGGCTATGAGGACGGCGGCGTACATCCGGACAGCCCGATCACAAGGGCGGAGGTCTCGGCGATCTTCTTCCGCCTGCTCAGGGCGGAGGACAAAAATGCTCCGGCAGGCCGGCGTTTTGCCGACGTGGCCGACGGCGCGTGGTATGCGCAGAGCGTCAATTACCTTGCGGCGGACGGTATCGTCAAAGGGTATACGGACGGCAGCTTCAAGCCCGATAAGCCCGTCACCCGCGCGGAGTTCGCGGTGATCGCGTCCCGTTTTGACAGTCTGAGCGGCAGCGTCGGCAATGTATTTACGGACCTGGATGACAGCCATTGGGCATATCAGGAGATCTTGTCGGCCTATGCAAAGGGCTGGATCAGCGGTTATCCGGGCGGTGAGTTCAGGATGGAGCAGAGCATCACGCGCGCCGAGGTCGTGACGATCGTGAACAAAATGCTGGGACGCAGGATCGAACTGGCGGATATACCCGCCGAGGCGCGGAATCTCTATTCGGACCTGACGGCGGCGCACTGGGCCTTCACCGCGCTGATCGAAGCCGGCGTGACGCATAAGTATGACTGGAAGCCCAATCGATACGAGAAATGGACGGAGTGGACCAAATAGCGCATAAACAACCGCATAAGAAAGGGCGGACGGCAGTGTTTCATTTGCCGTTCGCCCTTTAAATTTGTATTCACAGCGGGGAATGCAGGTCCTTAGATTTGCCTCACGCTTTCTCGACGCACAAGCTCAGACGAAACCGCAATTGAAAGAGAACAACTGTTATCGTTTCTTATACGCTTATCGAGCTGTCCGACAGATAATATACCAAGCGTGGACTTCGGAACCTTCATTGTCGTAAGAGGAGGCTCAGTGAACTCGCATAACGGCATATCATCAAAGCCAATGATCGAAATATCCCCCGGCATCTTGTATCCGGCTTCCTTCAGCGCTCTCATACTGCCCGCCGCAATGATGTCATTATCAGCAAAAAAGGCTGTCGGGAACGTGCAGCCGGCCTCAATATGTTTTTTCATACTTCGATAGGCGGTATCGCTTGTAGAACCTATATCAAAACGGTATTTTGGATTTATCTCGCCGATTCCGATAGTCTGAAGTGCAAGCGCCAGACCCAGCTCACGCTCGCTGAAGTTATTTATACGGCTGCTTGACGCAAGATAACCTATATTGATATGACCCTTTGAAATCAAATACTCTACTGCGCAGTATGCACTCTGCACATTGTTGATGTATACGGTGTCTATATTGTTCGTGATCAGGTTGTTATCAATAACGACTATCGGAATACCGCGGGCTGAAAACGACTCCAGTTTAGATTTGTCCATTTCTGTAGCCAGGAGTACAAGGCCCGAAGTGCCGGAGATCCGCAGAGTTTCGATCTGCTCAGCTAAATCCGCTGATTCATATAGCGTAAAAATAGCCAGCTTGTATCCGAGCCGTCTCGCCTCGTATTCGATGCCCTGCATAACAGTGCTAAAAAACGCAGTATCACTGACGATTGAACCGTCGCGGCAGTAAATGACATAGGTTATGATTTTACCCAGTTCAGAGGTCATATCCTTCTTTGTTCGTGCAGAGCCGTATTGCGCAGCGCCATCCTGTACCCACTTGATTGTGCTCTCGCTTATACCGGGTTTGCCGTTAAAAACGAGAGAAATCGTCGAAGGAGAGATGCCCAGAATATCTGCCAGCTCCTTTGCCGTTATGGACATATAGGATTCTCCTGTTGTTAAATATTCAGTACCCACAGCACAGTACCCGCGTTAAGGTGTTGTGCTTTCGATCATGCTTAAGGCCTAATTTAATTCCATTTTTAACCGCTGAATAAAATTCATTATATTACACAACTTCAACAAATGCAATGATTAATAATATTTATTAAATTTTAATTTTGATTTAATTAGAAAATGCGTAGTTATTCAATTTATAAAAATATTTTTCATGTGCACGTATGCACTGCATGCGCAGGCGCTTAGGTTTAGTGCCGCGGTGTGTCCCGTGCCGCGTGGTAGTTTTTATCGTTTGCAGCAGATAAACTATAAAAGATTAAGATGAAAATGTACCCGCGATATAATTTAATAAATATTTAGTTTTTGTTGTGGGAAATTTGATAAAATAAACCTGTTTGTTTTGTGCTGTTCATAGATTTATTTCTGAATATTGAATTATAAATTGAAATTTATTGAATTAAGTGTTAGGCTGAAATCATAAATTATAGGCAAAGAAAAGTGGTTGTTTTAAATTAAAAACTGTGATGGGGGGTATGCTCCCAAAAAGGAATTTTGGAAAAATTATCAGAGCAGGAACACTTCGGAAAATACAAATTGCAGAAAAAAATAATTGAGGGAGATTAAAATGAAAACGTTTAAACTAATCGCGCTGATTCTTTCGCTGGCAATGATAATCGGTCTGGCTGCATGCAAGGCGGCTCCGCCTGCAGACACAAAGGAGCCGGAGCCGTCTGCCTCAAACACGCCCGAGATCGCTTCCCCCGGAAAAATTGCGGTTATCCGCAACATGACCAGCTCTGATCACACGGCACAATTCTTTGCCGGCTGCGCAGCTGAGGGCGAGGCGCTGGGTTATAAGGTCGATACCTTCATGTCTGACGGTGACGATGTTAAAATGCAGGAGCTGATGGAAAATGCGCTCCAGCAGGACTATGATATTTGGATTCTCTCTCATGCAAACGAGGGCTACCAGAACGAAATGGTTAGCAAGGCTGTTGCAAAGGGCATCTTCGTTTCCTGCTTCGATTGCGGCGGCGAGCACGTGCCCGGTGTGAGCTATATGTCACAGAACGATGAAGCGCTTGCGTCTATTTCAATGAATACCCTGATTGAAAAGGCGGTTGCTGCAGGCGCTGATAAGCCTGTGAAATTTATCGAAGTCAATATTCTTGGCGCTATTGTTCCCTTTGATAATCGTCATGCCGCAATAGAAGAACTTATTGCCGCTGGCGATCTGGAGAGAGCCAATCTTATTTCCCCGCCGCTGCAGGGCGATTTCTATACGGATGTATATAACGGCATCAGCACAACACTGGCACAGGACGCCAACAAGGAAATTAAGGGCGTGTGGTCCGCTACATCTGCTTTCCTTTCCGCTGTTATTGACGCTATCAAAGACGCAGACCGGGACGATGTTCTCGTTGCGGCTGTTGATATTTCCGACACTGAGATCCTGCGTCTGATCGAAGAGCCCGCCTATGTCAGCTGTGCGGCAGTTGATCCTTATGTTATCGGCGTTGTGGCTGTCCGCCTTGCCGTTCTCAATTCTCTTGGGGAGGAGACACCTGAGGTCGTCCAGTTCGACGCTGTGGCGATTACGCGTGACAAGCTGCAGGCCGGAGATACGATGGCAACTCTCTCAAATTACTTTGAGGGCTTTGGCGCGACCAATCTTTATGAAACCCAGGAAATCCTAGACCTCAAGGCAGAAACAGCAGCTAAGTAATTCGCATATTCATATCGTTTTTCAATTTGACAGCTGCGGGGATGCCGCTTGCGTCCGCATCCCCGCGACACCTTTAAAACAAGCAGAAATCCATGGCGAAGCCCTCTGATCAAGGAGATCTGATAATGGATGACAAAGCCGTTAATACAATTGAATTACAAGATGTCTCGATTGAGTTTCCCGGCGTCAAGGCGCCGCAAAACGCTAACTGCCGTTTTGACAGCAACCGCGCTGTCGCCGTGGTTGGGGCGAACGGCGCGGGAAAGTCCACGATGATGAAAATTCTTTCCGGCGTAAATCCGGCTTATACGGGGACGCTCCTTTTTAATGGCGAGCCGGTGAAACTGCGTTCGCCGGGCGATGCGAAGAAGCTGGGAATTGAAATCATATACCAAGAGGTCGACACCGCGCTCATACCAACATTGTCAGTTGGTGAGAATGTGATGATAGACCATTTGGTATACGGTATGAAGGGGCATATGTTCCTGAATTGGAAAGATATACATACCGAAGCAAAAAAAGCGCTGGATAAGCTGAATTTGACATTAGATTCACGTACCGTCATTTCATCTCTGACGCTCCCGCAGAAGCAAATGGTTCTCATTGCCAGGGCAATGTACACGAACTGCAAATTCCTCATTTTAGATGAACCGACTGCGCCTCTAAGCGATAAAGAAACAAAAATACTGTTTGACCATTTAAAAAAACTGAAAGAGAACGGCGTCGGTATTATCTTCATATCGCACAGGCTCCACGAGCTGTATGATGTTTGCGACGATATTACAGTCATGTGCGACGGGAAAATAGTTGATACTTTGCCCCTCACGAAAGCTGTGACAATAGACAATATTGTAAACCTGATGCTGGGTAATCAGAAAATAGGAGAGCTGGATAAAAGCGGGATTGAAATCGGTGCGGAAGTTCTCAAGGTAAGCGCTTTTTCTGATTCTGAAAATAGAGTGCACGATATCGATCTGTCTCTCAGAGCCGGTGAGATCGTTGGGCTGTCGGGTTTGGTCGGAGCGGGAAAGACAGAGCTTTGCAAGGCGCTGTTCGGCGTTTATGGCAAGGCAAACGGAAGTATCGAAATCAACGGCAAACCGGTATTTATTAAAACCCCGGCACACGCGGTAAACGTGGGCATTGCCTTTATGCCCGAAGAAAGACGCAGAGAAGGCTTGGTTGTCAGTGAGCAGGTCTTTTCAAACCTGTCGCTCGCCACCCTGTCCGGCCTGACCGGATTTTTATCTTTCATCAAAAAAAAGCTGGAAGCAAAAAAGGCCAAAGCAAAAGTGGATGATCTGCGTATAAAAACGCCTTCAATAAATCAAAAAGTCGCGCTTCTGTCAGGCGGAAACCAACAAAAGGTTGTTATTGGCAAATGGCTGGATTCCTCTGCTGATATATATATTTTTGACGAGCCGACAAAGGGAATAGATATCGGCGCGAAAAGCGAGGTCTATCGGCTGATCATTGAGCTTGCCGAAAAGGGCAAAGCCATTATATTCGCAAGCGGAGAACAGTCTGAAATCTTGGCTCTGACAAATAGGGCATATATCCTCTATAACGGGATGATTCAAAAAGAAGTCATAACGGCGGAAACGAATGAAGAAGAACTGCTCTACTACGCTGTCGGGGTGAATGATTAATGGGTATAAAAATAACAAAAAAAGCAAGAGTGGAACAGCTGCTCGCAAATTGGGGCGCTATTCTGGCCATTTTCCTGGCATTTATTCTCTTTTCAATATTTGCGGGAAAAGCCTTTATGAGCTGGGACAATATCGTTTCGATACTCCGCGCCATTTCGATTACCACGGTTATTGCGATGGGTGCCACAATAGGCTTTTCGATGGGGATATTTGACCTGTCCTTTGCCTCGCTCGCAACGGTCGGCGCTGCGTTCAGCGTGACCTTTGTCGCTTGGTTTGGCATCCCGATATGGCCGGCGCTGCTCCTCACCATAATGGCCTGCATGGTGGTCGGGCTTATAAATTCGCTTATCGTGATAAAGCTCCGGGTCCCGGCATTTCTGGCGACGCTGGCGATGCAGTTTGTGTTGGATGGCTTTGAGCTGACATATTCGGGCGGCGCGCTGATCAATCCCCGTATGGACGGCGCGGGCGGCAGGGCTGTCGTCGCCGGAATACCTGACTTTTTCTGGCAGCTTGGGAAGGCTCCGATAATCATTTTTATCATGCTGGGCTGTATTATCGTCGTGGAGATATTCCAGAGCAGGACAAAGCACGGACGTATGCTTTATATGGTGGGCGCAAACGCCGAAGCGGCAAAGCTGTCCGGTGTCAAGGTGAACCGATATACGGTGCTGGCTTTCGTGTTAACGGGTATATTTTCCGCAATTGCAGGCGGTCTGATCGCCTCCCGTGCCGGGACAGTTCAGGCAAGCGCCGGTTCCGCCTTCCTGATGCCTGCGATCGCCGCGGTTAATATAGGTCAGGCGCTGGGCGGACGCGGAAAACCAAACGCGCTGGGTACCTTCATAGGCGCGGCGCTTATAGGCGTCGTTGAAAACGGCCTTTTTGCTATGGCGTTTCCCTATTATTCAATCAACATAGTTAAAGGCGTTATTTTGATTATTGCGTTGGTTATGAGCAACTACACTAATAAAAATAATGTCTAGTATCTGAGAGGTAACAAAGACCGATGATTAGTAAAATTGAACGCATACCAATAACGGATAAATCCTACCCGTTTGCGAGCGCGGAAAAATATTGCAATTTATCAGATTGCGGATATGAAGAAACTGAGTATTATATGCGCGGGACAGCAAATGTCTACCGCAGCGCCGCTTATCAGGGTGACGTTGAGGTGAGGACGCCTGATGCGCCGTATATAAACAGGTTCATCACACGTGCGCCGAGGGAGCCCGCCAAATGCAGCGGCAATGTGATAATAGAAATCATTAACCCCACTTCATTTATGGAAATTGACCGTATGTGGATTCTGGGCCACAAGCAGTTCCTGCGTAATGGCGATATTTATATCGGTATTACCAGCAAGCCTAATACTATCGCAAAGCTTATAGCGTTTAACAGGGAAAGATACGGCTGCCTTTCGTGGAAAAATCCCACGCCAAATATACCGTTTCCCTTTACCTCGGCCGACACTAAAAATGAGAAGCGTATTCAAGTATTGCCTGACCTCGATATTTCATATGAGCCGGGACTTTTCTGGGATATGCTGACAGATCTGGCGTGGCTGATACGCTCTGACGACCCCATAAATCCCATGAAAGACTATCCGCGCGATTGTATTTGCCTGACCGGTTGGTCGCAGTCGGCGTGTTATCTTTTCCGCTATGTGAACAGTTTTGCCTATCGGCCGGAGGTTGCTCGTGGCAGCCGCGTATTTGACGGGTATCTCGCCGGCGGCGGGGTAAGAGAAGTTGTCACTCCGGTGAATCAGTATGAATCACTTGAAGTACCGAATACGAAATTGTATAGGATTGAAACGGTTAATGAGCCATATATAGCTGTCCAGACCGAGAGTGAAAACGCAAAATTCGGCGCATGGAGAACTATGCGTCAAGACAGCGATTTACCGGATTTTAAATACAGGCTATATGAGGTGACCGGTGCCAGTCACGACACCGTGTACAGTTATGTAGACTATTATAAAAACGACCCGGATCTGATACGTATCGATCATTTGCCGTCTTATATCGGAAAACATAAACACGGCAATGATTACCCGTCATATCTTCTGTTTGGAGCGGCCTACCGCAATTTGTTCAATTGGATACGCACGGGTGTTGCCCCTGCGCGCTGTGACCGTATTCCAACGGACGCGCAAGGTGAAAACCGCAAGGACGCTTTCGGCAATACGATCGGCGGTCTCAGAACTTGTTTGCTCAATTACCCAACTGGGCGCTATTGCCGCACCAGTGATGTCGAAATCGGCCGGTATTTTGTTGACCCTTCATCAAATAAGGATGATGTGTTTGGGTACCAGGAGGCTTTCTCGGCAGCCATGCTTCAGGAGCTGTATGGAACTCTGGCAAATTATTGTGAACTGATAACAAAGGATACGCAGGAACAGATCTCCAAAGGATTCATTATAAAAGAAGATGGTGAGGAACTGATCCGACTGGCTTTGGCTCTTGCAAGTCAAAGAGGTTTGAAATAATCGGGGAGCAAGAGAAATAATCGGGGAGCAAGAAACGTGAGCGATTTAAGAAAAATTGCTTTCGAAAGAAGGCTGGATGTTCTGGAAATGATTCATGATACAAAGGCCGGACATATAGGCGGCAGCATGTCCTGTATGGATATCCTGGTGGCTTTGTATTATGAAATCATGGACGCTGAAAAGATACGTAGCCGCAGCGAAGATCGGGATTGGTTTATTCTGAGCAAGGGACATTGCGGAGAGGCGCTTTACGCGGTTCTCGCAGATAAGGGTTTCTTCCCTAAAGAGGAGCTGGGTTCCTTTGCACAGTTCAATACGAGGCTGCCGGAACACCCCAGCCACCATCTGCCCGGAATTGAGATTGGCACGGGTGCTTTGGGACATGGTTTATCCGCAGGCGTAGGTGTCGCTTTATCGCTGAGACGGCAAAAAAAGGCTTCTCATGTATATGTGTTAATGGGTGACGGCGAACAGGCAGAAGGAAGCGTTTGGGAGGCTATTATGGCAGCCCATAAGTTCGATCTTGACAATCTGACCGCGATAGTTGACAGGAACTGCCTTCAGATTTCCGGTGCAACAGAGGACATAATGCCTTTGGAGAATTTATGGAAACGTTATGCGTCCTTTGGCTGGCACATAGTGGAATGTGACGGGCACGATCCGCAGGCAGTCTGTCGGTCGCTCACCTTGCGTATTCCCGATACGCCCGTTATGGTCATAGCCAATACGATCAAGGGTTACGGTTCGCCTGTAATGGAAAATAAAGCGGATTGGCATCATCTGATCCCAACAGACGAGCAATACGTACGGATTAAAGATGACTTGTTGAAGCACATAGGGAGTGGCAAATAGTGACAAAAGCATCCTGCAGAAAAGCGTTTACGTCGACCCTTCAGGTGGTTGCGAGGCAGAGGCCAGACATCTGGGCAGTGGCAACAGACTCGAGGGGCAGCGTAACAATTTCACCATTCTTTAATGAGCTTACGGAGCAGAGCGTCGAACTCGGTATTGCCGAGCAGAACGCCGTCGCGGTGGCTGCTGGTATCTCGCTTACGGGAAAAAACGTGTTTGTAACAGGCCCCGCGGCTTTTTTGGCAGCCCGGAGCTTCGAGCAAGTCAAGGTGGATGTTGCATATAATGAGGCAAATGTCAAAATAATCGGGGTTTCCGGCGGCGTAAGCTATGGGCCGCTTGGCGGGACGCATACCTCTCTGCATGACATTGCAAGTATGCGGGCACTGCCGAACATCCGGGTGTATATCCCCAGCGACGCTGTACAGGCAAGCGCTGTAACCAAACACCTGACTGATTACAAGGGACCTGTGTATATGCGTACAGGCAGGGGCGATGTCGAAGTCGTTTATCCCGAAGGCGAAGCTTTTGAAATGGAAAAAGCAAAGATAATACGGGACGGCAGCGACGCCGCGATAATCGCCTGCGGCGAAATGGTTTATCACGCAAAACTGGCGGGCGATCTGCTTGCAGACAGAGGGATAAATGTCAGAGTGATCGATATGTTCTGCATCAAGCCCCTTGACGCTGAGACAATTATAAAAGCGGCGCGTGAAACGAAAGCGCTGGTGACAGTTGAGGAGCACAGTGTTTTCGGCGGCCTGGGCGAGGCCGTGGCGCATATTGTTGTTGAAAATGCCCCTGCACCCATGAAAATACTTGGCTTCCCCGATGAGGAATACAAGATCGGAAACAGTACGGAGTTATTTGATTACTACGGCCTGACCGCGAAGAAAATAGCCGGCGGGGTACTCCGCTTGCTGGAGAAATAGTTATGGGATACATATTGTCCATCGACCAGAGCACCTCGGGCACAAAGGGTCTTATTTGGAACAGGCAGGGCGCGCTCGTCGGCCGCTGTGATATTCCGCACAGGCAGATAACGAATGATAAAGGCTGGGTAGAGCATGACCCCGAGGAGATTTACAGAAATGCGTTGACCGCTGCCGAAGCCGCCATAAAAGAGGCCGGTGTCAAGCCGGAGAACATTGAAGTGGCTGGGATCAGCAATCAGAGGGAAACTGCGATCTGCTGGGATAAATTTACAGGGCTACCCGTTTACAAGGCCATTGTATGGCAATGCGGGCGAGCGGCTTCAATAACCGAAGAAATGGCAGCTCAGGGATTAGGCGATCTTGTAAAAACAAAAACAGGCCTTAATCTGTCTCCGTTCTTTAGCGCAGCCAAGTTCAGCTGGATTGTGAAGAATGTGCCGGCTGCGGCGGAGGCAGTAAAAAACGGCAGCCTATGCTGTGGTACGGTGGACGCGTGGTTAATCTATAAACTGACCGGAGAATTGAAAACGGACTATTCCAATGCCTCGCGTACCGAGCTGCTGAATCTGGACACGCTGACATGGGACGAAGATCTGATTAGTGTGTTTGGCCTCAAAGAGGCGTGTTTGCCTGAAATTTGCGATAGCGATTCCCTTTTCGGATATTCGGATTTTGGCGGTCTTTTCCCAAAAGGCGTTCCTATCCATAGCGTAATGGGTGACTCCCATGCCGCGCTTTTTGCCAATAATTGCACAAAACAACACATGGCAAAAACCACATACGGCACGGGCAGTTCTATTATGGTGAATGTCGGCGCGCAGCGCCCTGAACGCGCGGAGGGCGTGGTAACAAGCCTTGCATGGGGCAGAAACGGCGAAGTCGTCTACGTCTTGGAGGGCAACATCAATTACACAGGCGCGGTGATCAAATGGCTTGCGGATAACATTGGCATAATCGCAGAGAGCAGCGAGGCAGGCGATGTCGCTTCATCGGTCACTTCAAACGGAGGCGTATATCTTGTCCCCGCGTTCTCAGGACTTGGCGCTCCGTATTTTTCAAACAATTCGCGTGCCATAATCTGCGGAATGAGTAAAGCAACAACGCGGTCACACATCGTTCGTGCCGCTGAGGAATGCGTGGCCTATCAGATACATGACGTCGTCAAAGCAATGAATCGAAGCAGTGACTGCCCACTGAGCAGTATAAAGGCGGATGGCGGTCCAACCAGGGATAGGTTCCTCATGCAGTTTCAGGCGGATATATTGGGTATTCCCGTTGAAATCTCCTCACTTGAGGCGCTTTCCGGGGCGGGCGCGGCGTACTGCGCCGCACTTGGCGCCGGGATCGCAAGTGAGAAAGAGATCTTCTCAAGTATACGGTACAGGATCATTGAGCCGCAAATGGACAGCGCCCAAAGGGAAAAACTTCTTGCCGGATGGAACGATGCGGTTCGTATGATAATTAAAATTTGAGGAGCCTAACCTAGATGAAGAAACAAACCTTTGGCCTTATTGTCACTACGCGCAGTTTTTTTCCTTCACATCTGGTAAAGACCGCGAAAGAAGAAATGATAAAGAAGCTTGACGGCCTCGGATACGGCTGTATTGCAGTTACGGAGGACATGACAGAATATGGCGCGATTCTTACCTTTGACGAGGCGAAGATCTGTGCGGAGCTGTTCAAGAAGCACGGAGAAGAAATCAGCGGCATCATTTGCTGCCTGCCGAACTTCGGCGAGGAACTGGGCGTAGCGGAGGCCATAACCCTTGCGGGCCTCAATGTTCCGGTTCTCGTTCAAGCCTGTAACGATGATTTTAACAAGTTGGATATGGCAAATCGCCGCGATGCTTTCTGCGGGAAGCTTAGCTTATGCAATAACCTTTACCAGCGCGGAATCCCCTGCACGCTGACTACATACCACACTTGCGATATAGCCTCGGAGAGCTTTACACGGGATTTGAAAAAATTCGCGGGCGTTTGCCGCGTAGTAAACGGTTTAAAGGGTTCGAGAATCGCAATGCTGGGGGCAAGGCCCGCCGCGTTCAACACTGTCAGGTTCTCGGAAAAAGTACTCCAGAAGCACGGCATCAGTGTGCAGACGGCAGACCTTTCTGAAATTATTTTTAATGCCATGAGTTACAGTGACAAGGAGAAGGTTAAAGCTAAAATTAAAGAAATTCGCGAATTCGGCTCAGTTCCCGAATTCATTACGGACGAGCTGTTAGAGCGTCAGGCAAAGCTTGGACTTGCACTTGAGGCGTATGTTGAGCTTCTGGACTGCGATGCGTCTACCGTCCAGTGCTGGGACTCCCTGGAGCAAAACTACGGCTGCGCACCCTGCCTCGCTATGGCCATGATGGGCGATAAAGGCAAGCCCTCTGCATGTGAATCTGACGTTACGGGTGCGCTCTCTATGCTGGCGGCACATCTTGCCACGGGCACGGCTCCTGCGCTCATGGATTGGAACAATAACATCCGGGAGGATCACGACGCTTGTATCTGTCTGCACTGCTCAAATTTCCCAAAAAGCTTTTTTGCCGCCGATAATATAGAGATAGAATGTCTCGACGTTATCGGCTCGACACTCGGAAAACAAAACTGTTTCGGCGCGTGTAAAGGACAGGTAGCGTCAGGCCCGATGACTTTTATGCGCTATACCACTGACGACTGCAAAGGCGCGCTTAAAATGTACGTTGGCGAGGGCGAATTTGAGCCGGGAGAAATCCCGACAAACGGCGGGGTTGCCAATTGCCGGGTAAAAAATTTACAGTCATTGATGAAATATATCTGTGAAAACGGTTTCGAGCATCATGTTTGCTTCGTCCGCGGACACGTTGCGGATATTCTCGAGGAGTCGGCAAAATACATGGGCGTGAAATGCTACCGGCATTTTTAAAGGCGCTTTAACTACCCAGATACCAATTTTTTCAAAGCTGTTCAATAGGCGGCCGCAAGCAGCTTGACTTTTTTGCAAAAAACTTATAAGAATGCGGCAGCTGTAAGGCGTGTGAAAAGTGAAGGGGGGATACGTTGGAAAAACAGAATAGAGATAATCTCAGAGAAAGTGGTCGGAAAAGTAGTTGAATACACTCAAAAAATGAACGGAGGAAAAAGCTTATGAAATCGCGGAAAATTATCAGCTTCCTGCTCGTGCTTGTTACGGTAATAACGCTTGCTTCATCAACTGTAATAGTAAGCGCGGCCGGAACATCGACCAAGCCAAGAATTATTGTCACACAAGACGGTGAATGCGACGATATGAACTCATTTATTCGTTTACTGCTCTATTCCAATCAGTACGACATTGAAGGGTTAATACTTTCGTCATCACAATTCCACTGGGAGGGAAACGGAACTAGCGTCCAAGCTTATCGTTTCACCGGCAGATATTGGATGTACGACTATATCGACGCATATGAGGCAGGCTATAACAATCTGCTTGTGCATGAAGAAGGATTTCCGACGCCTGATTACCTTCGCGGCAAGGTGAGAATTGGAAATATAGAATCCGAAGGTGAAATGACCAAGGACACCCCGGGAAGCAACCTGATAAAAAGTGTCCTGCTGGATAACGACGACCGTAAAGTCTATATTCAGGCCTGGGGCGGCGCCAACACGATAGCAAGTGCGCTCAGGTCTATAAAAGATACTTATTACGGAACGGATCAATGGGATACGATTTATAAAAAGGTCTGTGATAAAGCGGTTATAATTCTGGCATTGATGCAGGACAACACCTGGCCGAGCTATATCGCGGTTGAATGGCCCGATGTCATGACAATGCACAGCGCCGGAGCTGCCGCGGCGTACTCATATCTTTGGCCGGTTGCCGCCGCAAAGCGGGAAACATTCCAAGGCGCCTGGATGAGACCAAATATTCAGGAAAACAACGGTCCTTTGATGGACTATTACTTGACATGGAATGACGGAACTTACTATGAAGGCGAAACCGCCGGCAACCAATTCGGAACAGATCCAAGCCTGCTGACAACATGGTGGGGAGCCTTTATGTTCGGGGCCAGAACGCAATATGATTTTATCAGTGAAGGCGACTCACCTTGTTTTATGTACTTTGTGGATGTAGGGCTTAGAAGCACGATAAGCACTGAATATGGCGGCTGGGGCGGCCGTTATGTAAAGGGTACCTACGCGCAAGCGCCTACAGCTGCTAATTATTATGTGGATACTACTGATCCCAATACTGACGATCATTTAATTTGGCCGGCTGGAATGTTCGGGGCGCCGCCTGTTTCTGAGGCGACAGGCCGTTGGGTTGACGCGGCAAACCGCGATTTGGCGGTTCGCGCGGACTGGCTTGTCACACCAAATTATGCGGACGCCAACCACGCGCCCTCCGTGAAAGTAAACGGCACAACAGACCTTGATATTATCGCCCGCCCTGGAACAGAAATTGTTCTTAACGGCAGCGCGACCGACCCGGATGGAGATAATGTCGACCTCGCTTGGTTCTACTATTGGGATGCAGGCACCTATGGTGATGATGTACCCTACGAGGACGACACAGACGGCAAATTGACTTTTACCGTTCCCGCAGATGCCGAGGACGGAGACACAATCCATATGATTCTCACCGCGACTGACGACGGCGAGCAGGGACTGAGCAGATATCAGCGCGTTATCGTGACAGTTGGAGAGCCAAATCAGCCCATAGGAGGCGGCGGTGGAGCAACCACGACTTATACAGTGACCTTCGACTCCAACGGCGGAAGCACTGTCGCGAGCCAGAGCATAAAATCCGGTGAAACAGCCGGCACGCCCGTGAACCCGACACGCGCCGGATATACCTTTACAGGCTGGTATACCGATGCAGCTTGCACAGATAAATATGATTTCAGCACAAATGTTACCAGGAATCTTGTCCTTTACGCAGGTTGGAAAAAGGATGATGTACATGGCAGCGGCTATTTCACTGACGACGACGGACACTGGGCTGAACCCTATATCAACGCCCTTTATGCTCAAGGCTACGTCAGCGGAACCGGCGGAACCGCTTACAGCCCCGGTGATACCCTGACAAGGGCGCAGTTCGTTCAGATGCTCTATAACGCGTTCGCGGGCGGCGACACAAACTCCGCTAAAGCGCCATTCGGAGACGTTGGCCAAAACCAGTGGTACGCAGACGCGATCAACTGGGCCTATGTCAATGCGCTCGTGACAGGCTACACGGCGACTGAATTCTATCCGGATATCTCGGTAGAGCGCCAGCAGATGGCGGCAATATGCGTGAGAGCGGCGGAAAAGTTCAATATTACTTTCCCGGCAGCTAATGCGAAAGCCGCGTTTGCCGACGATGCAAGCATTGCGTCCTATGCGAAGGCTGCGGTGTATACGATGCAGCGGGCGGGAATACTTGAGGGCAAGGAGAACAATCGCTTCGATCCCGCAGGCTTAGCAGTACGCGCAGAAGCGGCGAAAGTGATGTACTTTGTGCTTTTCCATGCAAATAAAATAGCGGCGGACTTCGCAGTATAATATTTGTCCCTTTTCGATCCATATACAAGGGGCTGTTACGATTTTCCTGTAACAGCTCCTTTGTAATCGGTAAACGTGTCGCGCGGGGTGGGGATACCGGAGTCGGCGAAACCGGCGCCCACCGGTCGGCTGCCCAAGGATAAGTCCGTCCGCTCAGGCGCGGCGGTTCTTCCCGTAGATCGTCCACAGGCCCCGCATAAGCAGCTCCTTGTCGCTTATAATGCCCTTGCGCCGGCAGCGGGGGAGGATCGTGTCCGCCCAGTCGCCCCAGGCGACGACGGAGACCCTTTCGCCCAGCTCGTCCTCGATCCTTTCGAGCAGGCCGTCGATCATCGCGGCCGAGCCGTTTATGAGGCCGCTCTGTACGCAGGCGTTGGTGCTCCGGCAGATGACCTGCGGCGTTGGGGAAACGCTCACGTTCGAGAGCATGGCGACGCCGCGGGCGAGCGCCACCTGCGAAACCATCGGCCCCGGGCCGATGATCCCGCCGACGTAACTGCCGCTCCGGTCTAGAATGCCCATGGCGATAGCCGTGCCCAGCACAACGAGCACGCAGGGCAGGGGATAATCCGCGATTGCCGCGACCGCGGAGGCAACGAAGTCCCCGCCCAGTTCGGCCGGGTCATCCAGCCTGATGTTCAGCCCGGTCCTGACGCCGGGCCCGATGACAAGGGCTGTGTGCCCCGTCGCGATGCGCACGGCTTCCCGGATTACGGCGGTCAGCGAGGGTACGACGGAGGAGATGATCGCGCCTTCCACCTGCCTGAGCTCAAAATCGCGCTGGCGAAAGGAAAGCGCCAGCAGCACGGCGTATTCATCCGCCGTTCGCGCCTTGTCTGTGGCAAGGCGCGAGATCAGGCGCGCTTTGCCCGCGTCCATCACGGCAAAAACCGTGCTGGTATTATTAAGGTCAACAGCCAGGATCATAACAAAACCGTCTCCATACCCTTCCGTGTTTTATGTTCCTGACTTTACCAGACAGAAGCTGTTCTGTCAAATGTCCGCAAAAGCGAAAAACCGCGTGTTTGGCGCGTGTTTTCGGCGCGTTTTCATAAAA
>JAISDV010000100.1 GCA_031264545.1 Oscillospiraceae bacterium
CACCGTGTCGGAATGCTCGACGTTTCCCGTCTGCGCCGCGAATACCGGCGAGGCGGGAAGCAGGGACAAAGCGAACAGCAGGACAAGAAACGCGCTGATGAATTTCTTACTCTTCATAACTTTTACTCCTCTAAAAAATTTTCTCCCGTACGCCCGGGCGCGTACGGCCACACTGACCCCGGTTCTTCTCAGGCTGTCAAACACGGCAACGCCTCCATTCCTTTATTTTTATTGTTACACTATAAGCATTAAAGCGCCACGCAAGCCCGCCGATTGTTCGCGCCGCGTCACCGCGTCACCGTCACCTTGTTCAGCAGGCGCGGCTTGTCCGGATCCAGTCCGAGGGAGACAGACAGCGCCTGAGCAAAGCACTGGGCAAAAAACGCGTAGGCAAACACGCCCGCCGCCTCCATGCCGGCGCCCGGCAGTAAAACCCCGTTATGGGTCCCCGCCAGGTCCTGATCATCCGTGACGACCAGCGGCTTCGCGCCTATTTGCTCCAAGCGCGCAAGCATGGCCGCACTGTCGGCAAACGCGGCTCCCCGGCCGGCAAAAAGGATCACCGGCGTCTCCGGCTCCATCTGCGCCATCGGGCCGTGGTAGAAATCCGACACGGCGTGCCCCTTGATCTTGATGTAACAGGTCTCCTGTATTTTCAGCGCCGCCTCCAACGCGACGGGGTAGCAAAACCCCCGCGAGAGCACAAAGCCGTCTTTCATGCCGCAAAATTCCGGCGCGCGCGCCTCGGCTGCCCGGCGCGCGGCGTCCAAAATATCCGGGCACCGCCCCGGGAGCTCCCGCAGGGCCGTCAGCAGTCCTTCATCCTCCGCCAGATACCCGGCGAGAAGGCCGAACAGGTACAGCTGCGCCGTAAAGGTCTTTGTCGCGGCGACGCTCAGCTCCGGCCCCGCCGAGCAGTCCAGATGAAACTCCGCAGCGCCGGCCATGGGCGAGGCCGCGTCATTTGTGATCGCCACGGTCACGGCACCCTGGCCGCGGCCTCGCTCAAGCAGGGCGAGCGCGTCGGCGGCCTTGCCGGACTGGGAAACGCCGACGACCGCAGCGCCGGATAAATCCAGCCGCCCGTTATACAGCGTCACGCAGGAGGGTATCCCCTGCGCCGCCACTATGCCCGGATACGTGCCCAGCATATACTGCCCGTAAACGCAGGCGTGGTCGGAGGTTCCCCGCCCCGCCAGCACGGCGTGCGTCACATTCCGCTTTTTGAGCACACACGTCAGCTGTTCAAGCACGGCCTTGTTTTTTGCTTCCACGGCCACCAGCACGGCCGGCTGCTCCAGGATCTCGCTCAACATTCTTGTCAAATCAGCTTACCTCAGGGAAATAAATTTTTAACGGCGTTAGCCGGTAACCAGGGGCTCGGGCCAGTCGCCGACCTTGCCCAGATTATAGATATTCTCGTAGCCGAGGGTCTTGATAAGATCATACGCTTTCTGGCTGCGCGCACCCACTGCGCAGTAGACCGCCACGATCGTATCGTCGTCCGGTATCTGGGCGGCGTTCTGCGCGATGATATCATCGATGGGGATATTGACGGCGCCCGCGATGTGCCCGGCCTGATATTCGTCAGCCGTACGCACGTCCACGATCAAAACGGGGTTCGCGCCGCCCGCGATGATGCTGAGCAGCTCTTCTGGCAGTATTACGCCCTCAACCCGGCCGTCCGCCGGGAGCTGCGCCGTGAACCTGTGGGGCACGCGCAGCGCCGGGTCTATCAGCCTTGCCGTGATCGCGGCGGCCTCGGCGTTCGTCAGCAGGGCGTCGCCGTCATAGATCCCGCCCGGACGTCCAAACACGACGCCTTTCGCATAGCACTGCTCCAGATAGCCCCGGCAGGTATGGCAAAGATCGTAATCGGAAAGCTGGGTTATCGCGGAAACGTCCTGCTCATCCTCCTCGCCCAGAAGAAACGACGCGGAGAAATAGGCGAATTTGGCGGCGAGCGTCCTCGCCAGGGGATCGCCGCCCCCGCCGGAATCCTCCTGTGTAATCATGCCGTTTTCCAGGGCAAATTCCACCGGCGTCCGGCCGCCGAGCGCCCTGCCCGCGCCTTTGATGATCATTTCGAGGAAATCACTCAGCAAAACGGGCGCATCCGGCTTGAAACGGCCGCCGGGAGTAAGCGCGCCCTGCTCGGCCAGTGTTTTGACAGCGTCCTCAGCCCAATGGCCGTCTATGTCGTGATAAACGCCGTCTGACACGGAGGATACCGCCGGAGACGGATCCTCCGCAGCTTCCGCAGCGAACGGGGGCATAAGGCCGGCAAGCAGACAGAGCGCGAGCGCGAAATACAGGATCTTTCGGAATGTTTTCATGGAGAGGCCTCCTCTTTTGCTGCGGCCTTCCGCAGAGCCGCGATGGTTTTGAATGGCTTATCGTTGTTCTCCTCGGAGAACAACGCGAATGCCTAGGCATTCGGCATTTCATGGTGATTAATACCCGGTACAACGTTAAATTAAGAAGCCGTTAAAGTGCAACGGCCTTTATCCGTCTTATGGCCTAATCAGCCCGTTCCTTTTTCGACGACCTTTGTCCTGACAAAAAAGTCAAACCCGCTGCGGCTGCTGCTCGTAAAAACCGTCAGCGCGCATATGAGGAAGGGAAAGGCCTGAAGGAGATAGAGCGACAGGACCTTGAGAAAGCTTCGCACGGGCAGCAGCGCGAAATTCAAAATCCGGCTGCGCCCGGGATTCATCGGGACAATCCGCAGGCCCATAATCAGCTTGCCTATGGTGCGCCCGTTCAGGAGCAGCGTTATCAGGGTCTCATAGGCGAACCACAGGATCAGGCCGAACTGGAAGGCCTCGTCATACCTTGCGAAGACGGTCCTGAACGCCTCAGGCTGGCCCTCGGGTGGCAAAGCGGTCGCCGCGTC
>JAISDV010000152.1 GCA_031264545.1 Oscillospiraceae bacterium
TCGTCATCGGACATAACACCGCTGCGGCTGTGAAATCCACCGTTGCATACGGCGCAGATACGGTTATCAGTGTCGAGGGCCAGGAATATGCGCGCTATACGACAGATGCTTACGCCAAGGCTTTCTATACCTTGGTTGAAAAATATGGCCCGACAAGCATACTTATCGGCGCGACGAACAACGGCCGTGATCTCGGCCCCCGCCTCTCCTGCCGTCTCAGGACCGGCCTTACCGCGGACTGCACATCCCTCGCAATCGACGAGGAGAGCGGTAACGTCGCATGGACGCGTCCCGCCTTCGGCGGAAACCTTATGGCGACGATCCTCTGCCCGGACCATCGCCCGCAAATCGGAACCGTCCGTCCCGGCGTTTTCAAGAAGGGCGCGCCGGATGAAGCCCGCACAGCCGAAATCATCAAGGAAGAAATTCACGTCGCTCCCGAGGAAATCCGAACGGAGCTGCTTGAGCTTATCCGCGAAGCCGCCGGCGAGCTTGTTGACCTCGAAGGCGCTGAAATTATCGTTTCCGGCGGCCGCGGTGTAGGCGGGCCGGAGGGCTTTAAGCCCATCAGAGAGCTTGCGGAGGTGCTCGGCGCAACAGTAGGCGCGTCCCGCGCCGCCGTTGACGCAGGCTGGATCTCCCACGCGCACCAGGTTGGGCAGACCGGTAAGACCGTCGGTCCAAAGCTCTACATCGCTTGCGGTATCTCCGGCGCGATCCAGCACCTTGCCGGCATGAGCAGCGCCAAGACGATCATCGCCATCAACAAGGACGAGACCGCCCCGATCTTCAACATTGCCGATTACGGCGTTGTCGGAAACCTGTTTGAGATACTTCCCATTCTCACAGGAGAAATCAAAAAGCTCAAGGCATAATCACGACGATTCGGCGGGCGCTTAAGCGCCCGCCTTGTTTCAAGTGGATGATATGACTGCCTGTTTTTCCCGACCGTGCGAAAAAGTATGTCCCGATTATCCGGAGGACCGCAGTCAGCGCCGCGACGGGCGGCAACCGTGTTCAATTCCCGGAGCTGCCGGGATTTTTTGCGCGTTAAGGCAAGCGCGCTCATGCCGGTGCCTTTTTCCCGCTAGTCATCTTCATTCCTGCCGTGTCCGCCGAAGCCGCGGAACTCCGGAAATCCGCCGCGCCTGAAACGGCCCGGCCCAAGGCGCATACGCCAGCCGCGGGGGAAGCCGTGTCCTCCCGGAAAATCATGCCCATGCCCGCCGAAAAACGCGCCTATATCGCCGAACCGTGACCGAAAATCTTCCAGCTTCGCAAGCTTATCCTCATCGTCGTTGCCGGCGCCTGCGTGAAGCGCGTCAATAATGCGGCCGAGGTATTCCCCCATGGTTTTTTGTTCATCCTCCGACAGGCAGGAAAAGATGTCGCCGCAATCAACAGACACCGGCTGCTGTTCGTTTTTACCCTTTTCCGTCAGCTTTACAAGCATGACGCGCTTGTCCTGCTCAGATGGTTCACGGATGATATATCCGCCTTTTTCCAGTTTTGAGAGCAGCTCGTTGAGCGACGAAACGCGCACGCCCAGCAGATAGGATAAGTCTTTCGTGCTGATGCCGTCCCGCAGCTTTAACAAGGCAAGGATCCGCCCCTGCCCGCGCGATGTATCAGCCATCGGGCCATTTTCCGCCCAGCTGCGTATCTGCTGTCTGTGCAGCAGCCATTGAAGCTCCGCCAGCTTTTCGTACAAGTCGTTTGTCATAACGAAAACCCCCTGAAATATTTTAACGGTACCGTCTGAACAAAGTATAAACGGTACCGTCTGATATGTCAAGCAGTTTTTAACAGGTACAGTAAAAAAATTACGATTTTATAAATCGCCTGCGGGTTTCACTTGTTGAAGCGGTCCTTCAGTGCGACCGAGCGGTTGAAAACCGGCCGGTCCGGCGCGCTGTCGCGGCTATCCGCACAGAAGTATCCCTTTCGCATAAACTGAAAGGACTGGGGAAATTCGGCGGAGCTCAGGCAGCTTTCGAGCTTGCAGCCGCGCAGAACCCTGAGCGAATCCCGGTTAAGGCAGTCGATGAAGTCCTTTTCACCGGCATCCGGGTCGGGATCCGAAAACAGGTTGTCGTAGATACGAACCTCCGCGCCGACGGCTGTTGCCGCGTCGACCCAGTGGAGGGTGCTCTTGATTTTTCGGCCGTCTTTCGGGTCGCCGCCGGCTGAGTCGGGGTCATACTCGGCGAGCACCTCGATCACTTTTCCGCTTTCGTCCTTCACACAGCCGGTGCATTTTGCGACGTACGCGCCCTTGAGACGCACCTCGTTACCGGGAAAAAGGCGGAAATATTTGGGGACGGGAACTTCCATGAAATCCTCGGCTTCAATATAAAGATTACGCGAAAAGCTGACCTCGCGCTCACCGTCATTCGGACGGTTCGGATTGTTCTCAACCTGAAAGCGCTCCGTTTGACCCTCGGGATAATTGGTAATTGTGAGCCTTACCGGCTCAAGCACCGCCATGACGCGGGTTGCCGTTTCGTTCAGGTCATCGCGCAGGCAATGCTCGAGGAAGCTGAACTCGACCGTGCCGGGCATCTTCGCAACGCCGATGCGCTCGCAGAAATTGAGGATTGACCGCGGCGTATATCCGCGCCTGCGCAGCCCGCAGAGCGTAGGCATGCGGGGATCATCCCAGCCGGAGACATAGCTTTCCTCGACAAGCCTGCGCAGCTTACGCTTGCTCATAACGGTATAATTGATGCCCAGACGCGCAAACTCGATCTGTCTCGGCGCCGATGGGACCGAAACATTTTCAACGACCCAGTTATAAAGCGGACGGTGGTCCTCATATTCGAGTGAACAGAGCGAATGGGTGATGCCTTCGATTGCATCCTGAATCGGGTGTGCAAAATCATACATCGGGAAGATACACCATTTCGCGCCCTGCCTGTGGTGTTCGATATAGCGGATACGGTAAAGCACCGGGTCGCGCATATTAAAGTTGCCGCTGGCCAGGTCGATTTTTGCGCGGAGCGTGTATTGTCCCTCGGTAAATTCACCTGCGCGCATTCTGCGGAAGAGATCGAGGCTCTCCTGCGCGGGCCTGTCTCTGAAAGGACTGGTCGCGGGAAGGCCCACGCCGCCGCGATGCGCCCTGAACTGCTCGGGACTGAGCGCGCAGACATAGGCGAGACCCTTATTTATCAGCTCCTCGGCATACTGATAGGTTTGCTCAAAATAGTCGGAGCCGAAAAAAAATCGGTCGCCCCAATCATAACCCAGCCAATGAATATCTTCTTTGATGGCGTCGACGAACTCAACGTCCTCTTTGGCGGGATTGGTGTCGTCCATACGGAGGTTACAGATTCCGCCATATTTTTCAGCGGTTCCGAAGTCGATATTGATGGCCTTTGCGTGACCGATATGCAGATAGCCGTTCGGCTCCGGCGGAAAACGGGTGTGCACGCGCATCCCTTCATAAGCGCCGCCCGCCGCGAGATCCTCGTCGATGAAATCGTGAATAAAGTTACCGGTTTTCTCTTCCATAAGCCCCGTTTCCTCAATGCTGATGCCTTTTTGCTTTCTTCCGGAATATTATAAGCGATTATTATGGTAAAAACAATATTAAGATGCTAAAATATACCCAAAGACTAAGATTAAGGATAAAAGCGGGCGGCGGACGGCAGGCGGGAGGAAGCAAAATGCGGGATATTATCATAATCGGCGGCGGTCCGGCGGGTGTTTCCGCCGCGCTTACGGCCAGGAACAGGGGAAAGCGCGTTACAATCATTTCCAACGGCGCGGAGCAGAGTAATCTGTGGAAGGCAGCGCTGATCGAGAATTATCCCGGTCTTCCGAATATCAGCGGGGAAGCGCTTCTCCGCGCTCTGCGCGGCCAGCTTGCGGCTGCGGGAATCGAGACCGTAACCGGCAGGGCGCTCAACGCGCTCGATATGCGCGGCAGTTTTTCGGTTTCCGTCGGGCCGGATTATTACGACGCGCGGGCGCTGATCCTCGCCGTCGGGATTACCCAGCAGTCGGGCTATCCCGGCGAGCAGGAATTTCTCGGCAGGGGGGTTTCCTACTGCGCGACCTGTGACGGGATGCTTTTCCGCGGCAAAAAGGTTGCCGTAGTCGGTCTGAACGCGGAAGCGGCGGCGGAAGCGGCGTTTTTGCGTTCAATTGGCTGTGAGGTCACGTTTTTTGACAGGCAGCGCGCGAAGGCGTATGAGATAAAGGGCGCCGATACGGTCACGGAGCTGCTCGCGGACGGCGTGCCTTATCCGGTGAGCGGGGTGTTCATCCTGCGCAGCACGATTGCGCCGGGCAGCTTCCTTCAGGGCTTAGCGCTGGAAAACGGCCATCTGGTGACGGACGCTGTGATGAAAACGGCCCTCGACGGCGTTTACGCCGCCGGCGACTGTACGGGAAAACCGTACCAGATCGCCAAAGCGGTCGGGCAGGGGAATACGGCGGCTCTGGCCGCCTGCGAATATCTTGACAAAGTCTGAGCTGTAACATATAATAATTTATCAGTTAAAGGCAGAGAAGGGAAAGTGTCCGCTGCTCGCGCGGCAAAGAGAGGAAGCGTTTGCTGTGAGCTTCCGCGCGCGAAACGGGCTGGTCGTCCCGGAGCCGGACGGAGGAAATGCCGTTCCGTTTGCCCGCGTTACGGGCTCGAGGAGCGCGCGGCATTTTGCCGCGAATTCAGGTGGTACCGCGGTTTGACGCCCTGAGCAGCAATGCTCGGGGTGTTTTTGATTGCGTCCGCGGCGCTTGGGCTTTCATAGCGGAGATTTGGAGGAGACGTATGACAAAAGCGCTTTCAAAGGTTTATGAGCCGAAAGAAGTTGAACGGCGCATTTACGACATGTGGGAAAAAGGCGGGGCCTTCAGGGGCGAGCGGGACCCGGAGAAAAAACCGTTTACGATTGTCATGCCGCCCCCGAATGTCACGGGGCAGCTTCACATGGGGCACGCGATGGACGCGGCGCTTCAGGACATCCTGGTCCGCTACAAGCGGATGAAGGGCTTTGCCGCGCTCTGGGTCCCCGGAACCGACCACGCGGGCATTGCCACGCAGATCAAGGTCGAGGAGGCGCTCTCTCAGGAGGGCCTGACACGCTACGATCTCGGCCGCGGGAAGTTTCTCGAGCGGGTCTGGGATTGGAAGGAAAAATACGGCGGCCGCATCGTCAACCAGCAGAAGAAGCTGGGCGCCTCCTGCGACTGGGAGCGCGCGCGCTTCACGATGGATGAGGGCTGCTCCAGGGCTGTGCGCGAGGTCTTTGTCTCTCTTTACGAGAAAGGTCTTATTTATAAAGGGAGCCGCATTATCAACTGGTGCCCGCACTGCACAACAGCGCTTTCAGACGCCGAGGTGGCGTATGAGGATAAGCCCGGCCACCTCTGGTACCTGCGTTACCCGCTGACGGACGGCTCGGGTTATGTCGTCGTCGCCACCACAAGGCCGGAAACCATGCTGGGCGACACCGGCGTTGCGGTCAACCCGCATGACGAACGCTATAGAGCCCTCGTCGGAAAGACCTGTATGCTTCCGCTGATGGACCGGGAAATCCCCATCATCGCGGACGAGTACTGTGATATGACATTCGGCACCGGCTGTGTCAAAATGACCCCGGCGCACGACCCGAATGACTTTGAAGTCGGCCTGCGGCACAAGCTTGAGGTCGTCCGGGTACTGGACGACAACGGCAGGATCAACGCGCTGGGCGGAAAATACCGGGGACTTGACCGTTACGAGGCCCGGGAGCGGATTGTCGCCGAGCTCGGCGCGCTCGGCCTTGTCGAGAAGATTGAGGAGCACCGGCACAATGTCGGCACCTGCTACCGCTGCGCGACGGATGTCGAGCCGATCATCTCGGCCCAGTGGTTCGTGCGGATGCAGCCGCTGGCGGAGGAAGCGATCCGCGTCGTCGAGGATGGGGAAATAAAATTCGTACCCGACAGGTTCAGCAGGATCTATACCAACTGGATGGAGAATGTTCACGATTGGTGTATTTCACGCCAGCTCTGGTGGGGCCATCAGATCCCGGCCTGGTACTGCGCCGACTGCGGACACGTCACCGTTTCGCGCGAGGACCCGGCGGCGTGCGAAAACTGCCGCAGTAAAAACATCGCGCGCGACGAGGATGTGCTGGACACCTGGTTTTCCTCCGCGCTCTGGCCGTTTTCGACGCTCGGCTGGCCGGACAAAACCCCCGACCTGGACTACTTCTATCCGACGGACGTGCTCGTGACAGGCTACGACATCATCTTTTTCTGGGTTGCCCGCATGATTTTTTCCGGCTGCGAGCACATGAAAAAAAAGCCTTTCCACACGGTGCTGATCCACGGGTTGGTGCGCGACGACCAGGGCCGCAAAATGTCCAAGTCCCTCGGCAACGGTATCGACCCGCTGGATATGATCGCGCAGTACGGCTGCGACGCCCTGCGCTTCAACCTCGTGACGGGCAACAGTCCCGGAAACGATATGCGCTTCTACACCGAGCGCTGCGAGGCGATGCGCAACTTTGCGAACAAGGTCTGGAATGCGAGCCGCTTTGTGCTGATGAACCTGACCATTGACAGGCAGGCGCTGCCCGGCAAGCTTGAGACTGAGGACAAGTGGATACTCTCTAAGCTCAATTCGGTCATAAAAGAAGTCAACGAGAATATGGACGCTTTCGAGCTTGGCGTCGCCGCCCAGAAGGTTTCCGATTTTATCTGGGACAGCTACTGCGACTGGTATATCGAGCTGACGAAGCCCCGTCTGAACGGGGAAGACGCGGAGAGCAGGCTTAACGCGCAGAGGGTGCTGCTTTTTATCCTCGGCGAGACAATGAAACTCCTGCATCCTTTCATGCCGTTTATTTCCGAGGAAATCTGGCAGGCAATACCGAACGACGGCGGTATGCTCATTTCCGCGCGCTTCCCGGAATTTACCGAGGCGCTTTCTTATCCGAAGGAGGAGCAGGATTTTGAGGCGCTTATGGACGCGATCAAGGCCATACGTTCCCGCCGCGCGGAAATGAACGTTCCGCAT